>DATFEW010000236.1:0-7401 GCA_035250805.1 Pyrinomonadaceae bacterium | reverse complement strand
TACTAGCTCTCAACGACGAGTACCTTGCGACCGCTACATATCAGCAAGTGAACAAGGATCTTCGCGATCCGCGTCCGTTCATTAATATCGTTCAGGCAGAAATACGTCATGCCGACCTGCTGAAAGGCCTGTTTACTAAATACGACGTCAGCATACCTGAAAATCCTTGGCCGGGTAATGTGATGAAATTTTCCGATCTGGACGATGCGTGCAAGGCGGGTGTGCAGGCTGAGATCTTGAATCGCGATCTCTATACGAGATTGTTCAAAACGACCGAGCGGAAGGATATCCTTGACGTTTACCGATACCTGCAGCGAGCTTCCGAAGAAAACCATTTGCCGGCTTTTGAGCGGTGCGCCGGTGGCGGAGGACGTGGCCCGCGGAACGGCCCGGGTCCGAGAGGTAACCGGTAAATGGAGATCTTGCCCTATATATTTGCTGCGGCGATCGGAATTTCACTTGGGTTGATCGGGGCTGGCGGCAGCATTCTGACAGTTCCTGTGCTCGTTTATCTTGCGGGCGTCGAACCGGTCCTCGCCACAGCATATTCACTATTTGTTGTTGGTTGGACCGCACTTGTTGGTGGTGTTCAGAATGCCCGTAAAAAGCAGGTCGATTTCAAAACCGCGCTTTTATTCGGCGTTCCGTCGATCATCGCAGTTTACGCGACTAGGGCATGGATAATGCCGGCGATCCCGGCCGAATATCACATTGCCGGGCTGACCATCGAAAAGGGTACGGGACTATTACTCTTTTTCGCCGCGTTAATGATCGCGACATCGATCTCAATGATCCGCGGAAACGGTGCGCCTTCCGAGATCGACGAGATCGGAGATGGGGACCATACGCACCATTTCGGCCTTGTGCTGCTTGAAGGTGTGGGTGTGGGTATTCTAACGGGCCTAGTCGGCGCAGGCGGCGGTTTTTTAATAATACCTGCATTGGTTTTGCTCGCCGGTCTGAAGATGAAAGTAGCCGTCGGAACATCCTTATTCATCATTGCGATGAAGTCGCTTCTGGGATTTACTGGGGATATTCAGGTCGGAACCGCGATCGACTGGGCGTTTCTTCTATTGTTCACCGCGTGTTCGATCGGCGGCATATTCATCGGTTCTTGGTTAGCACATTACGTGCACGGGTCGAAACTGAAAAAGGCGTTCGGATGGTTCGTTTTTGCGATGGGGGTCTACATGATCATTCGCGAAACTGTTTTCGCTTAGTAGTGGAGAAACGTAAATGGAAGGTTTGTTTATTATTGTTATGTCCGTAGGGCTTTGGCTGCTATTGCAGTTGGTCATCTTGCCGAAGCTTGGTTACCCGACCTGAATGCGAGGTGCGTGCGACGTCGGGTCTCGACGTCATGAAGGTCAGAAACAGAAGCTTGAAGACAAAATTGAAGAAAAAGGAGGTTTACATGGGTGAGGCAACTAGAGAAAAGAGAGCATACGGTATGAAACGGATAGTTGACGTTTCGTTTGACGAGGCGCTAACTCGAACACGTGAGGCATTGAAAGGTGAAGGATTTGGTGTTTTGACCGAGATCGACATGAAAGAAAAGTTTCAAGAAAAACTCGGAAAGGGCTTTCGGAACTACGTAATATTGGGTGCTTGTAACCCGAATTTAGCCTTTGAGGCTTTGGGCAAAGACATCGACATCGGCCTGCTTTTGCCATGCAACGTGGTTGTTTACGAAACCGAAGGCCAAACGGCTGTTGCAGTGATCGATGCGGAAAAAGCAATGTCGGTCACCGGTAGCACTAAGGTTGAGCCGATCGCAAAACAAGTGAACGAAAAGCTGAGCCGGGCGCTCAATGCGATCTAAGCTGCGATTCAAGGGCAGGAACCAAAGTTCAATTGTTATGGATATTAAGAGTCATTGGGAAAATGTTTATCAATCCAAGTCTTTCAACGAATTTAGCTGGTACCGAGAGCACCTTGAGAATTCGTTAAAGCTGATCCTCGGAACTGGCGTCGGAAACGAGGCGGCGATCATTGATGTTGGCGGCGGGAGTTCTACCCTTGTCGATGATCTGCTCGATCACGGGTTTGTTGACGTGTCGGTATTGGATATTTCAAGTTCTGCCTTAGCGCGAAGCAGGGAGAGGTTGGGCCGTCGCGCCGAAACCGTTAATTGGATCGCCGCAGACATTACTGATGTCGTTCTCCCTAATGATCGTTTCGACGTTTGGCACGATCGCGCCGTTTTTCACTTTCTGACCGATGCCGAGGATCGGCAGAAATATGTAGATCTTGTGATGCGTTCCTTAAAGCCTGGTGGTCATATCATCGTTGCTTCGTTTGGCCCGAACGGCCCGCGGAAATGCAGTGGACTTGATGTGGTTAGATACAGTCCTGAGTCCATGCACGGCGAATTTGGCTCACAGTTCGAACTCATTAACAGCTTCAGCGAGACACACAACACCCCGTTTGGGACGACACAAGAGCTCGTGTACTGCTATTGCCGAAAAGTGACCCGATCGAAATTTGCTTCCCCTCGTGGTTGATACCGAACTGCCGACAATATGTTATATGTCAGACCGGATACCGTTCAAGTCAAGCCTGGCTACGAGCATCAAACGCTCTACAACGTTGCCGGTGGAACGACTGCCTGGATCGAGGCCGATCTTGAAGTGGAAACGTTGAATGCCGCTTGCGCCGCTCCTGATAGATTCGTTCGAACTTACAACCCGTTTTGCTACAATGGAGTCAAACAACAGGACGAATCGCGATGCGCGTTTTTTGCAGCTTTTTTCTAATATTCCTGATCGGGTCGGTTTGCGCGTTTCAGGCACAAACCAAACCTCCGACCGAAGAAAAGGAAGTGATCCGTGTCGATACCGAGCTCGTCGACGTTCCGTTAACGGTTACCGATAAAACAGGAAAGCCGATCCTGAGTCTCAAGAAGAACAATTTCGCTGTTTTTGAAGATGGAAAGTTGCAGCAGATCGAAGAGTTTACGGCGATAAACGCTCCATTCGAGGTCGCGTTGCTACTGGATACTTCTGGTTCGACTCGTGCAGATCTAGACCTCATACGGGCGGCCGCTCGCACGTTCATAAACTCCTTACGGCCCGGCGATCGGGTTTCGATCATTGCGTTCCGTTCGGTAATAAAAGGCGATCGATCTGTTTCGGTGCCGGACGTTGTTAACCCGCTGACCGAGGATCGGGTTAATCTCAGATCAGCGCTGGACCGCGTCGGAACCGGCAACGGGACGCCGTATTACGACGCTCTAATTGAGATCGCTGATTCGGTTTTCAAGTCTGCGCCGCGTGAAGAATTTCGCGGACGCCGCGCGCTCGTGGCGTTGACCGACGGGGTCGATTCGGCGAGCCTTTCGAGCTTTGAGAGCGCGAAAGAGGCATTGAGCGATCGGGGCGTGTCCACATACTTCATAAACATAAACACTCGCGATTTTTTTGAGGACAAGCTGCTGGGCGATTGTGAGGGCGCAATGCGATTTTCCCAAGCGCAGCTCCGGCGTTACTACGCGACGTTCAGCCGCGATGCAAAGCTTGAAAGGATCTCCGATTTTTGCCGGCTCGGGGATTTTGAACGGTTAGCGATCAGCAAAAAGCTTTACGAGCTGGCCGACCTGGAAATGAATTCACTAGCGAAGCTTTCCGGGGGCCGCGTGTTCCCGGCCGCCGACCTTAATGACGCTCGGGCCGCCTTTAAGGAGGTTGCAGACGACATCGGAACCCGATACAGCCTCGGTTATTATCCAACCAACGACAAGCGCGACGGCAAATTCCGCTCGATCCGTGTTGAACTGAAAGGCCTTCCGGCCGGAGCGAGAGTTCGGGCGCGAGAAGGCTATACCCCAAATTAGGTCAAACCTCCCTGCTCAGTTCGGTTAGCTCGCTATTCGTGGCAAAATTGAATTATGTCATTTGGACGAATCTGCCTGATGGTCCTGGATTCCGCCGGTATCGGCGAAATGCCCGACGCCGCCGATTGGGGCGACGCCGGTGCGGACACATTTGGCAACATTCTGAAGAGCCGAAAGGTCGATCTTCCGAATTTGCAACGTTTGGGTCTCGGAAGTATTCGCCCTCTCGAAGGCGTTCCCGCCGCAAAGGATCCAATCGGTTCGTATGGCAAGTGTGCGCTCAAATCGAACGGCAAGGATACGACAACAGGCCATTGGGAAATGGCCGGCATTGTTCTTGAAAAGGCATTTCCGACGTTTCCAAAAGGGTTTCCAGAAAAAGTGATCAATGAATTCGTGTGGCGAACCGGCGTCCCGGGGGTGCTGGGGAATGAACCTGCCAGCGGTACTGAAATAATCAAAGTGTTTGGCGAAGAACATATCCGCACAGGTAAACCGATCGTCTACACCTCTGCCGATTCTGTTTTCCAGATCGCGGCCCACGAACAGGTCATCCCGGTCGTTCGTCTGTACGAGATCTGCGAGATTGCACGCAAAATGCTTGACGGCGAGTTCAAGGTGGGGCGCGTTATCGCCCGGCCGTTTCTCGGCGACAGTTCCGCCGATTTCAAACGCACCGAGAACCGGCACGATTATGCCGTTTCGCCTCCGCCACAGAATCTGCTGCCCCTTGTGAACGATGCAGGCCTGGACGTAGTATGTATCGGCAAGATCGCATCAATATACGACTCAGTCGGAGTGACCGAGGATCTGGAGGCGAAGAACAACGACCAGACAGTCGAGCAGACCATTAATGCCCTAAAGGCTGATACAAAAGGCCTTATCTTCAGCAATATGGTCGATTTTGATATGCTCTACGGCCATCGGCGTGACACGGAAGGTTATGCAAAGGCGCTCGAACGGTTTGATTCGCAATTGCCGTCGATCTTTGACGCGATGCGTGAGGACGACCTGCTGATCCTTACCGCCGACCACGGCAACGATCCGACATTCCGTGGCACGGACCACACACGTGAGTACGTGCCGCTGCTCGTATTCGGGAAAACCGCGAAACACGGTGTGGACCTTGGAACCAGGGAATCGCTTTCGGATATCGGGCAGACGATCGCCGATAACTTCAGTTTGGAATTGTCGGATGGAACTAGTTTTTTGAGGTCGCTTATATGAATCGCTACACGACCGATTCGCTTATTAGTATCACGGGCTCGACATCGGTATATTTGAGGGCGTCGGCCTTGAATTCTTCGATATTTGGAATGGCGGCGGAGTAAAATTCGTCTATTGTCTCGAAAAGCAGCTGCGCTATGGCATGGAAGGGCGGCTTCGATCCGGGGTTGATCCCGGCCGTTCCAGCGTCGACCGCTAGACCCTTGAGTGCAGGGCCGAATTTTGCTCGGGAAAGATCCAGATGGGCCGTCCGGTAATAGTCCATGTCGAATCTGCTGCCCTCGTTATTCGGATACAGAAAAGTGACTTTTATCATTGGCTAATTCTTCCTTCGAAATATTGATCCAGAGAATTGTAGACTTTCACTGTTACATCTACAATCGTACAATTCCAATATCCTTTAGATTCCAGATATCCTTAAGTGCTTCCCGATGACCGTATGAAAACGAAAATTGTCCGCGTGCTGGCGTGCTTCCTTGTTTTGGCTTCGTCGACTAGCGTTTTCCTGCAAGATGGAAGGGACGCGCTATCGACTTACAACGAACCTCCCTCGCGGTTGCGCGGGATGATCGAAAAGTATTCGCAAGATTACGGCGCCTTAAATCGCTTCTATTCGGCGCAGACGTCGGCGAATCGGGCGTCGAGAATGCGGCAATTGTATGGCGACAGTCTTTCACTGCTCGAGCGTCTGAATTTCGAGGGTTTGAACCACGACGAGCAGATCGACCACATCCTTTTCAGCAATTATCTGCGGCATGAGATCAAGGAACTTGACCGGAACAAGACGCAGCTCGATGAGATGGCTGCGATCATTCCATTCTCGAAAACGATCTCGGACCTTGAAGATCAGCGGCGTCGGCTCGAATCGATAAATTCTGAAAAGACTGCCGCTTCGCTCGATGCATTGGCACGGCAGATCGCCGCGTTGCCGAAAACACTTGAAGGAAATAAACCGAAGCGAACCGTTGCATACCGATCGCTTCAAACGATCGCGTCTCTGCGTTCGACTCTGCGCAATTGGTACAACTTTCACAACGCGTACAATCCGGAGTTTTCGTGGTGGAACAAAAAGCCATACGAAGCGGTGGAGACGGAATTAGGGAAGTACTCAACCTTTGTTGCACAAAAGCTGGTGGGAATTCCCCCTGATGACCGCACAACGATCATCGGCGACCCGATCGGCCGTGAGGCGCTGATCGAAGAGCTCGAATTCGAGATGATCCCGTACACTCCGGAAGAGCTCGTGAGCATCGCGAATCAGGAATTCGCGTGGTGCCAAACCGAGTTGAAAAAAGCATCACGCGAGATGGGCTTTGGCGACGATTACATGAAGGCGATCGAGGCCGTCAAGCAGAAGTACGTCGAACCCGGAAAGCAGCCGGCGTTGATCCGCGATCTCGCCTGGGAAGCTATCGAATACGTCGAGAAAAATAAACTCGTTACCGTGCCAAAACTTGCACGCGAGTCATGGCGGATGGAAATGATGACGCCCGAACGCCAGCTTGTCGCGCCATTTTTCCTCGGCGGCGAGACGATATTGGTTTCGTATCCCACAGACGGAATGACGCACGAGCAGAAACTGATGTCGCTCCGCGGAAACAATCCCCACTTCGCACGTGCTGTTACGCACCACGAGCTGATCCCCGGCCATCACCTTCAGCAGTATATGACGCGACGTCACCGGCCGTACAGAGAGATCTTCCGAACGCCGTTCTGGGGCGAAGGCTGGGCATTATATTGGGAATTCCTGCTTTGGGATATGGGCTTCACAAAAACGCCGGAAGACAAGATCGGTGCTCTTTTCTGGCGCTCGCACCGTGCTGCCCGGATCATCTTTTCACTCAATTTCCATCTTGGAAAGATGACGCCTGAGGAAGCTGTCGCACTGCTCGTTGAGAAAGTCGGACACGAACGCGAAAACGCCCTGGCCGAGGTCCGCCGCTCATTCGGCGGTGATTACGGGCCGCTATATCAGATGGCGTACATGATGGGCGGTCTGCAATTTTACACGCTGCACCGTGATCTTGTCGCATCAAAGAAGATGACAAACCAACAGTTTCACGATGCCATTCTTAAGGAAGGCCCCATTCCGGTGGAAATGGTGCGTGCGATACTTACGAATCAAAAACTTTCCCGCGACTACAAACCGAACTGGAAATATTACGAGGTCGGAGAGTAGTAGGTTTTGGATCGAATGACGCCCGAACGCTGGAAGCAAATAGAAGAAGTATTTCACGAGGCACTGGAACTCAGCGGAGCGGAGCGCGCGAAATTTCTTTCCGAACGATCGAATGCCGATCCTGAACTAAGGGCGGAAGTCGAGAAGCTCCTTACACAATTTG
>DATFEW010000229.1:0-10307 GCA_035250805.1 Pyrinomonadaceae bacterium | reverse complement strand
TACGATGCGGACGGCCGATGAAACTACGTCTTACCTTTCATATATCAGTGGAATCGGGTTTGTAATACTTGGCATCGTCCTGTTCTTCAGTCCCGAAGTGGCATTATCGGGAACGCTTATCGCAATTACTCTCTACCTCCTTATTGACGGGGGAATAAAAATATACGGTGCTTTCAAATTAACCGGGGCGGACCGGTGGTGGTCCCTATTTAATGGTCTCTTCGCAATCGGACTTGGTCTTCTTATCTGGTCCCTCGTGTCCGTGAATCTCGGTGGATTGGCTATCGGCATAGCTCTCGGATTAAAGCTATTGGTGGAAGGCTGGACGATGTTCTTTCGGCCCGAAAAGGGAGCTGAGTCCGCACACGAGAAACCCGATCCACGAGAACACCCGGACAGCAAATTGAAACTCGCTCCGAGCAATACCTTCAAGGAGATAAACGAGACGATCGCAAAGAGCGAGGTCACGCTAAGCGGACAAAATGTGGTTTGGTGCCTTACCTTGCTCGTGATCCTTTTCTTCATTCACTACATCAGAACGGAATCCACGTGGAACTTCATCGGTTTGATAACGCCCGTCACCGCTACTATCGGAGACGCAGCGGTGGCCGTCATACTCGGCGTCGCTTTGATACTTCCCCTCCGGCTGCTTTGGCGTAAGTTCACACGTCCGGTCGAACGAACGGCCTGGAGACGTTTCCATACCGTGGAAGGACGTAGCGAGGACCTTACACTTGTTGAGCGGGGAATGAAATTCTGGATGGAGGGCCGGATGTGGTTCGCTCACGACTTAAGGACGATGAGGGAATCCCTGAACTTCGCCTTTTGGAACCTGTTAAAGTTCGGCATTCCCCTCACCGCGATATTCGTTGCGATCAATTCGATCTGGGGTTTTAGCTGGTATTTCAATTCCGAGAATTGGGCTTCGGGTGTCTTCCAGAGGATGACCGCGGAACGAGTAAACCCGTGGCGTCAGGCAATGACGACCGAAACCGAAAAACTCGCTCTTTCGAACGGCGTTCCGCCGGAGAAGGTTTTCGCGGTCGAGCCGCAAGGTACGGAGGGAGATTTCAGCTTCATAGTGATCGGTGATACAGGCGAGGGCGATTCCTCACAAATGGTCCTTCGCGACCAGATCATCTCCGCCAGCAAACGCGAGGATGTGAAGTTCCTTGTCTTGTCGTCGGATGTCATCTACCCGGACGGCAAGATGCATGATTACGAAATGAACTTCTACCTACCCTTCAAAGGATTCGAAAAACCGCTCTACGCAATTCCGGGAAATCACGATTGGTTCGACGCGAACGAAGGCTTCAACGCAAACTTTCTCGATGCGGCGTCGGCGGAACTCGCGCTCAAAGCGCGGGTCTCGGCAGACCTTAACACGGATATTACTGCCAGCGAGGAGAAGTTCAAGGGAATGATCTCCGAAGCCGCTCGGCTGCGCCAATACTACCGCATCGACAATGGTCACCAGCGCGCTCCGTTTTTTGAGGTTCAAACACCCGGGTTCTCATTGATAACCGTCGACACGGGAATCACTCGAGAATTGGACGAAAAACAGAAGGCCTGGCTTGAGGATGCGCTAACCCGGGCGGGGGAGAATTTCAAGCTCGTTGTGCTTGGCCACCCGTTCTACGTCGCAGGTGGGGACGCCACAAAGGATGCACCTGGTTTTACGGAGATCCTCGAAACTTTGAAACGGCACAAGGTCGCAATCGCAATGGCCGGGGACACGCATGATTTTGAGTTTTACAAAATGAAATATGCTGCAGCCGAAGGTGAACGAGAGATGCTTCACTTTGTAAACGGCGGCGGCGGAGCTTATTTAAGCATCGGGACCTCGGTTGGTTATCCTCAAAACTCGGTGTCACCCGACTACGGATTTTATCCCCGAGGTGATGAAGTTGAAGCGAAGATCCTGAATGAAGCCCCGTTCTGGAAACTTCCGTTTCTTATCTGGCTGCAGTGGTTCCAAGGCTGGCCCTTCGGACAAGAAATGGTTTCGGGTGCTTTCGATTTTAATAAAGCTCCCTTCTTTCAGAGCTTCCTTGAGGTGAAGGTTGAACGGTCACAAAATCGGGTGAGACTGCTCTTGTACGGTGTGAACGGCCCGTTGCGTTGGCGGGATATTCAGTTCAGCGGTAACGTGAAACCGCCTGACAAGACGGACGACGATCCCGTCGAATGGATACTACCGCTATCACAGCAAATCTCTGTCCAGGAATAAAGTCCGGATCTCTCATACCAGAGCTTACCGGTCTTCGCGAGACATTGGCAGGGTGATGGCGACGCGGTAGATGGCGGCTTCTTCGACGTCGACATCCTTTGAAGCGGAAGCGTCTTTGTATTTAGCGGTAACCCGAAGCTTGATGGCGCCCGGCGGGCGTCGGAAGGCAAATTCACCGAAAGTTCCTGTGTATGTACTGCCGAGCGACTTTGTCGAACCGTCGGCATTCACTTGCTTCAGATCGATCTTCGCGGCGGTCACACTGGAGCCTTCCTTGAAGAAAACTGAGCCCTGAAGAATAACAAAGTTGCCGCGGTCTTGGGACAGGATGAGTCGATCGCCAAGGTCGCGGACGCCGCTTCCGATCTCGACTGCGTGGAGAGTTCCGGAGCTATAACCGTCGGCATCAAAAAGGATGTTGTATTTACCCTTGGCAAGGCCAGCGACCGCGAATTCGCCTTTCGTGTTTGTGATGGCGGATTTCACCTCCTTGCCGTCAAGCAGGACTGAGATCGCCGCATTGGAAATTCCTTTACCGTTAGGCCCACGCACCTTGCCCTTGACGCCGCCAGACTGCCCAAATGTAAGAGCAGAAAGTGTAAAGAACGCAAAGAGAAGTAAAAGTATGGATCTGATCATGCTGCCGCCGCTTTTCGGTATTCGCCCGCAACATCATTGATGATGTTATCCAGGGTTCGGGTTGGCTTGTAACCGATAAGCCGTTTCGCTTTCTCAAGGCTTGGAACGCGACGCCGCATGTCTTCAAACCCCTCACCGTAAGCCTCTTCGTATGGAACGAACTTGATCTCGCTGGAACTTCCGGTTAGCGTAATTGCGCGGTCAGCGAGACCCATGATGGAAACTTCCTCGTCATTTCCGATGTTGATCACCTGCCCGAAACAAGCAGGTGTTTCGAGCATCTTGATAAGCCCTTCGACTACGTCCGCAACGTGTCCGAAACAGCGTGCCTGCGTGCCGTCGCCGTAGACCGGGATGGGTTCATTCTTGAGCGCGGCGTTTATAAAGCGAGGCACGACCATTCCGTACTGGCCGGTCTGGCGCGGGCCCACCGTATTAAAGAGCCGCACGACGACCACGGGCAGACGCGTTTCTTTCCAATGAGCTAGCGCGAGAAATTCATCGAGCGTTTTCGCGCACGCATATGCCCAGCGGTGTTTGTCGGTCGCTCCCGTAAGCAGATCATCTTCCTCGGAGAAGGGAATCGAGGCCCCTTTGCCGTAGACCTCTGATGTACTTGGGATCAAAACTCGCTTTCGGTAACGCGAACAGAATTTTAGGACGACGTCGGTTCCATGGAATATCGTTTCGATGGTCTTAACAGGCTGCTCCATGATCAAACGGACGCCAACAGCGCTCGCCATATGGTAAACACGGTCTGTTTCGCGTATCAACTCCTCCATCAACGGTTGATTCAGAACCGTATCGATGATCAGCCGAAAACCTTTTTGGTCCTCGAGATGCGCGACGTTAGAATAACGGCCCGTGGAAAGGTCGTCGATGACCGTTATCTCGTGACCCTCTTTGATAAGCCTGTCCGCCAGATGGCTGCCGACAAATCCGGCACCGCCGGTGATGAGAATTTTCATATTAGGATAAGTAAAGCTAAGTGGTCGAAGCACTCGCTTTTTTCACTACGCTCTCGAAATACGCAGCCGTTTTTTTAAGTCCTTTGGCGAGTGGCACTTTGGGCTTCCACCCGAGTAGATCTTTCGCTCGCCCGATATCCGGCTGCCGCTGTTTCGGATCATCCTGCGGGAGGGGCAGGTATTTGATCTTAATGTCCCGTCCGGTAGCCTTCGCAACCTCGTTCGCCAGTTCGTTCATCGTAAACTCGGCTGGGTTGCCAAGATTGACCGGCAAATGAATATCGTCTCGTTCGGCATTCATCACGCGGACGATCCCGTCTACAAGATCGCTAACATAGCAGAACGCTCTCGTCTGAGTTCCGTCGCCGTAGATCGTGAGTTCATTGCCGCGGAGAGCCTGAACGATGAAATTAGATACCACGCGTCCGTCGTTTTCGAGCATTCGTTCGCCGTAAGTATTAAAAATACGGACGATACGGGTATCGACTTTGTTCTGCCGGTGGTAATCCATCATCAAAGTTTCGGCTACCCGCTTCCCTTCATCATAACAAGCACGAAGCCCGAGCGGATTCACGTTACCCCAGTAGTCTTCGGTCTGCGGGTGGATCAACGGATCACCGTACACTTCACTGGTCGAAGCCTGGAGGATCCGTGCCTTAACACGTTTTGCTAGACCAAGCATGTTTATGGTCCCCATTACTGACGTCTTAACCGTCTTAACCGGGTTGTATTGATAGTGGACCGGCGAAGCGGGGCAGGCCAGGCTGTAGATCTGATCGACCTCGAACATTATCGGCTCGGTGACGTCGTGACGAACAAGTTCGAAATCCTTGTTGTCGCGAAGATGTGCAACATTCTGTTTTCGGCCTGTAAAAAAGTTATCCAGGCACACGACCTCGTTGCCTTCGTTCAGAAGCGTTTCGCAAAGATGCGAACCGATGAACCCGGCGCCGCCTGTGACGAGTATTCTCATTTAAGATGTTTTTCGAAGAAAGCCAAAATGCGTTCGTATTCGTCGGTCCAGCTTTCCGGGCGAACGAAACCATGATTCTCCGAGGGGTAAAGCATTGCCTCGAAATACTGCGTCTTGCCAAGCCGAATGAGTTTTTCCATCATCTGCATTGAATCCTGCACATGTACGTTGTCGTCCGAAATTCCGTGAAGGATCAGCAACGGCCGTTCCAGTTTGTCGGCGTACGAGATCGGCGAGCTTCGTTTGTACGCTTCGGGATTCTTATCGGGAAAACCAAGCCGTTGCGCGGTGTAGCTCGGATTCGCAGCGTAGTAATTCTTCCAATCGAAGACCGGGCGCAATGCGGCCGCCGCTGCGATTCTCTCAGGTGCCCGAAGTACAAGCATTCCTGCCATGAAGCCGCCGTAGCTTCCGCCGTATGCGCCGATGCGTTTTTGATCGACGGAATAATTCTTGACCATGTAGTCTATGGCGTCGATGTGATCCTCGTAATCCTTGCCGCCGAGAAAATCATAAACATCCGTCCGCCACTCGCGTCCGTACCCGGCCGATCCGCGATAGTCGATATCGAGAACAACATATCCCTCCCGCGTCAGCAGGTCATTGAACATAAACTCGCGGTAGTAATTGTTCCAGCCGTTTATCGTGTTCTGCAGGTAGCCGGCCCCGTGGACAAATATCGCCATCGGATATTTTTCTTTCGTGTTGTGGCCCGGCGGAAGATAGATTTTCGACTTAATGATCTTGCCGTCGCGCGAGGGAATGTCGATGAATTTCGGCTCAGCCCACACACGTTTGGAAAACGATTCAGGAACCGAATTTGTAAGACGAATCGCCGGACCGTGTTCCCGACATTTGGAACAAACCTTCTGGACATAAAGGTCGTCCGGCTGGTTCCAGCGGGAAAAACTGAAGAGAAGCGTAGGCTGTGCGTTTTGATCATCCATCTGCGGGGAGGTGCGCATTCCTTTTTGAGAAGATGGAAGCATAATCTTTTCGCCATTCTGTGGAAACAGTGCGTAAAATTGCCGCTCTGCGGAGTTCTCCTCTGTCGATGAAATAACTATTTGGTCGCCTCCCGCGGTCCATTTGGCCCACTCAACCTGCCATTTCCCGTTGGTCAACTGGATGATCGAAACGTTTGTCGCGTAGCTAGTTCCCCCCTGCGTGCTGATCTCGCGGCCGCCCTCCAGTTCCGGCTGCGTGGTGGTTAGCTTTGCCAGGTAGAGATGGTTATAGCCGTCCTTTTCCGAAGCGAAGAAAAGCTCGCTGGGGTTTTTCGGGTTTGATTCGAAAATGCTTGAAAGCGGAGCCTGCCATTTATCGTCGGTCTCCTCCGTGACCTGGATGATCTGTTCAGACTTCGTTCCGGGACTGTTCACAAAGTAAAGCTGACGACGTTTTGTGTCCTTATCGCCCCGGTCTACGATCAGGCCTTGACCATCGGATGTCCAGACCATTCTGCGAAAGCCGCTCACGCCGTCCACCTTCGGCAGCTTGATCTCAGCCGGTGTTTCGCGGCTGCCGTCGGCCGATGTTACATATAATTTCTGCTCGGTCCAACCACGACGAGGCCCACCGCCGGTCACGTACTCCGGCAAATAATTCGGCACGACCAACTGACGCTGCTTTGACGCGTCGGTTACGACGTATGCGATCATCGTCCCGGTATCATTAGGGACGATATTGCCCACTGAAATAAAATTTTGCTGATTGGCTTCGCGGGTAAGCTGCATTAACGTGGAATCGGCGATATTCAGGACGAAGGCGTTGCCACCCTGCGAAAAAAGTATCCGTTCGTTATCGAGAAATCGCGCGCCGAACTCCGGAGACTGCGTTCGAGTGTACCGTTTGATTCGCTTTTTTACAGTTGCATCGTTGTAATCCTTACGAGCAACATCGATTCGGTTTTCGGTACCGGCCAGTTCATCAAGATGCCCCGTGAAACTTACGTTGCTCCTTAGCATTGGATATGATTCGGGAAGTTGTCGCAATCGAAGAAGGGCCCGCGTCAGCGATTCATTTAATATCACTATTGAATCTCGCTGTTCGACGGATTTATTTGACGCTTTTCCGATCGCTTGAAGAAGTAATTGCTGGTTGTCTGTAACTAGCTTATATAGTTCCGGTTCTTGAACGCCCATCATTTTCGCCGATTGAATAATCCCAGGCACAAGATCAGCTCGTCGCAGCATATTCGATTCGTATGTACTCCATCGTTCCCGACTTTGTCGTTGTGCAGCATCGGATGTTTCGACATCTAGGTCTAGCACGTACATGTCACCGCCGTGTGCGAAAAGGAGCTTCTTCGAATCAGGCGACCATTCGAAATTGCCCAATTGGTTCTCGCGATCTTTCACGAACTGGTCTCGCATATCGACGCCATAATTCAGTCTATTTTCGCGCGCCGGCTGACGCGTTGGGGGAGGAAGGTCACTTGGGCTGAGAAGTTTGGTGGCCGGGCCACCGGAAGTAGATTGAATATAGAGACTTCGTGGCAGCCTACCCTCAGGATTCCAAAGATATATGACACTCCTCCCATCCGGTGAGAGCCGTTCGCCGGCGACGCGCATTCCGGCGATCGAAGGCTCGGCCATGATGTCGCGGACCGTGAGCGTCTGAGAGTGGACGGCTTGAAAACAAACTGCGAAGGCGAGCAGAAGTACAATTCGTGCGTTCTTCATATGTTGCAAGCGTATCTAAAAGGAGATGCGATAAGATTATAAAGGAGATATGGCCGAAAAATCGAAGCCTGACACTAAAAAACAGGATCGACCTCCCGACGACGAAGATAGCGAGAAGGAAGGCGAGCGTAGCTACTATTACGACGACGCGCACGGATACAAAGACTTTGACCCGGACGAGGATGAGGAATTCGAAGATTGACGTCTAACCCTCAGTCTGTTCGATACTAACCACGATATTTCGCCATTTACCCTGGTTGAATCGGAGAATGCTGAGGACGCATCGCGTAATATGCCCCGCGAGGATCGCAAGCCAGATGTGTATTGGTTCTAACGTTCCGAACTGATTGATCACAAAACAAATACTGAGCGGTACGATGACCTGCGAAATGATCGAGATGTATAGGGGGCCCTTGGTGTCGCCGGTTCCCTGAAGCCCGCCGGTATAGGTCAATGCAACCGAAATGAAAATCCCGGAGAAGGCGAGCACGCGAAGTAGCTGCGTTCCGATCTCAACGACTGCCGGGTCCGTCATACCGAATAATCCAAGCATCTGCTGCGGAAAAAAGAAAAAGAAGAATCCGATAAAGGCGGAGCCGATCATTCCAAATCTTGCCGCAACATGAACCGCCGTATTAGTCCGATCAGGATGCCCCGCACCAAGGTTTTGACCCGCGACAGATGCGGCTGCTCCCATCAGCCCCATCGAGGTCCACGTAATAAGCGAGAACAACTGTACGTACGATACGGCGTAAGCAGCCTGAGCAGCAGCGCTATGTGCGAGCGAGCCGATGAAGGAAAGAAGCAGGACGCCGCCGACATTCATTGCTATTCCTTGAATTCCAGCCGGGAGGCCGAATTTGAATAGCTTCCGGATCACGGCCCAATCCGGGGCATAACTACCGCCGCGTGGAAACGAAACTACCCAACCGCCGCTCCAAAGTCTCCAGAGAGCATATATCGCGATGAGGCCGGAGGCGATGCTTGTACCCATCGCCGAACCCATCGTTCCGAAAGCCGGGATGGGACCGAGCCCGCGTATGAGTACAACGTTGAAAACAAGATTAAGTACTGTCATTACGATGCCGAGCAGGAGAGGGGTCCGGGCATCTCCGGCCGAACGAAGCGCGCCGCCGAGCATGAAGAAAACAAGCATTCCGCCGCTAAATACGTACATGATCCGCAAGAAGGGAAGAGCCTCGGCCTTCACCTCGGGCGCAGTGTTAACCAGATCAAGAAGATAAGGCGCAGCGAAATATCCGACAGGCGCAAGAATGCAGAACGACATGAATATCGCGGTCAGGAATGCCTGGTAGACCGTCCGATTAACTTTTTCTTCCTCACCGGCTCCGGCGAAGCGAGCTACCAGAACGCTCATGCCGATGAAGATGGAAGAAATGAAGACGATTACAACGATCCAGAGCTGAACACTGACGCCGATAGCAGCATTTCCGGTGTATCCGACTAGATTGCCTACTAGGGCATGATCGATGATTCCCTGAAAGCCGCCAATGATGTTCGTAAGCATCGCAGGCCAGGCGATCTTCCAAACCGCGCGCCCTAACGGGCCTTGGACGATCGAACGGTCGTACTTTGACTGCTTTTTTTCGGTTGGCGCGGGTATGGGGTCGATCTCCCCCGCGACAATTTCCGCTCCGATCGCTTCACTCATTTTTTTGGCTGAAATGTAGTATAACCGTGTGCGGGTAAATCCTTAAAGGTCGACAAGTATCTTGAAACCCCCATAGACCATGCGTTTGTAATCGAAGATCTTTTCCGTTCCCGGCGGCGGCTCCATCGCCGGATCTGCAAAGATCTTTTTCATCGTTTGGTTCCGATGCGATTCGGACTTGAATTCGACCGCGGCAAAAATGATCGTCTCGCCTGGTTTGAGTTTTAAGATCTTGGTGAACGGCACCACGCCTTGGGCGTCGAGATCTGACGCAACGTATTCCCGGTACTTGAGAGCACCGTGCTTGACGAAAACCTTCCCGGCGCCGTTCGCGAGCTTCTTATACGCAGGTACATTTTTTTCAAGGATCGGCAATAAATAGACATCCGCGTATTTGGACATAAGTACTCCCTATTCGTATTTCGGCGTCAGCAACGGCGCGAATGCCTTCCTATAGTTATAGGCGAGAAAAATGGCGGCCAGGACAAGGAAGATCGCGACAGGCAGCCCTGCCCGATCGAGGAAGATATGGACCATAAGGATATTGATGATTATCGGCGCTAGAATCACGAGGGCGAGCGGGACAAATCTGCCTGTCACAAGAAGGATCCCGCAAACCAGTTCGGTCGCTTTCAGCAGGTTCATAAAGTAACCTGACGCGGCCAGTCCCTCGTTGAATAGCCGCATCGGGCTTCCAGGTTCCATCTCCGGAGGCGCTATCAGATTAAAGAAATAAACGACGGACCCGAAAATGAAAAGCAATCCCATCAGCGTCCGAACTATTATCATGGCGATCTTCATTCGATATCCTCCTCGCTTTCAAGTCAATTCAGCTGTACTGTCGCATTATGTACGATGGCTTGCAGTTTTTTGAAGATCTCAACCATCGCAAGAGTGTCGAGTTCGCAGTATTTTTCGAGATCATCAAAGATTTTCTGACGCGTGTCCGCGTCCATTGCCTCCCATTTTACTGCGCGGTACCAACTGATCGTCGCAGTCATTCCGTCGCCAATTCCAAGACTCGCGTATGACATTTCGGGAACGATAACGGGCAGCACCTTTTTGATCGAACTGCGGCCCTTGAAATCAGGATGAACGTATAGATTGTCCGAAAAGATCTTCATGAGGTCGACAGTCCTCT
>DATFEW010000223.1:0-10880 GCA_035250805.1 Pyrinomonadaceae bacterium | reverse complement strand
TTCGGCGAGATCCGAAAAAAGGTCGCCCAGGCTGGCCTCATCCTTGACAGCGAGGTTGCCCTTCTCCTTAACGAGTTGTTGTTGTGCCATATTTCCTCCTTACTGCTAGCCGGCAGATCAACATTAAACGGCTATGCCAACGCTCGAACGGTTTCGTTGGCCTGAGAGATCATGCCGATAGGCTCCCCCATCGGGGTCAAAAGTTTCGGCATTAGCACTTTTCAGGAATCGCGCCGCGACGAATCCAAATACGAAAGCGCCCGCGACGAACCAACCCGGGTTTTTCCGGACCAGGTCTTCAACATCTCCATAGATCGCATTTAGGTCGTTCCGGTCGAAGTACCCGACGGCCTGTTCTATCCTGTTTGCTGCGATCTGCGAATATTCTGCCGCTACACGCGAAACTCCATCGGCCTCGCCTTCATCGAAATTCTCGCCAAGTTTTCGAAAATTGTCCGCCACTTTAGACAGTCCGCCGGACAACGTGTGTTTCTGCTCTTCCAGTTTCTCCGTTGCTTTTATTTTCGCTGAATCATATGCCTCGGCCGCTGTGGTGCGCATCTTGTGTGTTAGTGCTTCCCCGTTGCCGTTTCCTTCTTTCATTCCGGACATTTGCTTCGATGTCTGATCACTTTGGATAGACATGTTCGTATTTGCTGCTTCGTTCTCACCCATCGGCGTCCCCGCATTCCCCGTCTCCGTTTTCTCCGTCGTCATTTTTCTTTTTTGCTCTGCCATTGTTCGTAACTCCTTCCTAAAATTGCGATCGATGATCGATTTGTTAATTTTTACCATCCCGTGAGTATCGGTTTAGTAACGCATCCTACAAATTGGATTATTGCGTTCTTAAAAAAAGCGGGGCCAAAAAAGGCCCCGCCCTGAAATTCGCCAAGTGTCGCCCAACCGTCAGCTCACTCGAACTACAGTGAAGACACGACTTGTCGGTACATTCACCTCCGCATCTTCAACGGTCATCAAGAGACCAAAGTCAGTCAGCGAAGTAAAACTCTCGATCGTTCCGGAATCCTTACTCCCTGTCGAGACGATCTGGCCCAACTTGACATATTGGCCGTCCGGAGAATACGTCCACAGCGTGAAGCGTTTATTCGCCGGAACTTCCTTCATTTCTTCCAAGCGAAGTTTTACCTTAGTGGTTCCTTTTTCACGATTGATGTGAACCTTGCCCTCAAGCTCGGTCAGTTCGCCGGTAAACCGGATAGGAAATTCCCTACCGCTAGCGGCAAAGGCATTTACCCCTAGAAGCGGAACATTGTAACTAAACGACCCGTCAGAGATGACCGGCGTCGTCGTCACCGGAGTCACGACAGGCTGAGCCATTGCCATTCCACTTGGTGAAATAACTGTGAAGATCTGGCTGCTGGGCATCGTAACGTCAGCCTCCTCAACCGTCATCAGTAATCCAAAGTCCGTCAATGACGTGTGGCTTTCGATCGTACCCGAATCCTTTTGGCCGGACGCGACTATCTGACCGAGTTTCGTGAACTGGCCATCTGGCGCAGAGGCCCAAAGAACAAATCGCTTATTTGCCGGAACCTCCTTCATTTCCTCCAATCGCAGTTTGACCTTGGTCGCACCTTTCTCGCGATTGATATGGACCTTGCCCTCGAGTTCGCTCAGCTCACCCGTGAAGCGGATCGGAAACTCCTTGCCGCTTGCAGCAAATGCATTCACGCCCAGGAGCGGAACGTTGTAATTAAACCTCGTGACACCGGCAACCACTGCGGTCGGTCCCGCGACCGAAGCTCTCGGAACAACTGTAAATCCCGACGGAATGTCGCTCCTGAAAAATGTGTTTGTCGGATTAAACGCCGTAACCCCCTCGGTTGGAGAGACGACCAGCATGAACTGATTCATGGGTGTCGTAAATTCTGCTCGGCCAAGACCGTTGTTGATCGCAACCGGGCCCAACAGCGTCGGGTTACCGGCGGGATCCACTGCGTATGCATAAAACGTATTTGTTCCGGCCGGCACTCCCGAGATATCAAAAAATACCTTGGTCCCATCGGTCGCACGCATTACACGTGCAATGCCCTTTCCGCCTGTGATCATAGATCCCGGAATGAGATTCACGGTCACCTCACGGCCAACGGGGTACTCAATTACGGTGTAGGTGCCGTCTGGGTTTACGACTACTTCCTTTTTCGTTACCTGGGCAAAGGCCGCAACTCCAAATGCGGCCACCAGGGCGAATATCAAACTTCCTTTTAAATAATTCCTGAACATACCCTCTACCTCCCTTTTTTCGTGGAAACTCAGGCGCATAACGCCCTTTCACGCCGATTAAACCGCAACCGGTGTGCCAGTACTGTCTATCTGATTACAATTGCTTACGTTTAAAGCGAGTTAATAGCCACAAAAAGGCTGGTAGTTTCACAAGAATGTATGAATATCAAACACTTGAGGTCTAGCTCGAAACAGATCTCTGATCGTTTGATTTCGCTCTCGTCCAAAGATCGTCCATTTCCTCGAGACTGGAATCCTCGAGTGTACGACCGGAGGCTTTTAGTTCATCTTCAATAAATCTGAACCGCTTCCGAAACTTCCTGTTGGTGCGTTTTAGAGCGGTTTCCGGCTCAATATCGAACTTTCGTGCTAGGTTGACGACGACGAACAAGAGGTCGCCGATCTCGTTTTCAATATCATCCTTATTCCCTAAAGAAATCGAGTTCCTTAACTCAGCAACCTCTTCGTCGAGTTTTTCGAAAACCTGATCCGCATCCGCCCAATCAAAACCAACCTTCCCTGCCCTGACCGTTACTTTTAAGGCTTCAAGCAACGCGGGGAAGTGGATCGGGACATCTTCGAGGATTGACCCTAACTGCTTTCCTTTTTTTCCGGACGCCTTCCGCTCGTTCGCCTTTAGCGTATCCCAGTTGTCGAGAACGTCTTGGGCCCTTGCGAGTTTGGCGCCGCCGAATACGTGAGGATGTCGAAGGACGAGTTTCTTTGAAACTGCTTCGGCAACGTCGTCTAAAGTGAAATCGCGTTTCTCTTTCGCGATCGTCGAATGAAAGATCACCTGGAGCAGAAGATCGCCGAGTTCCTCCCTTAGGTTCGTTGTGTCGCCAGTCTCCTCAGCTTCCTGGACCGCATCGAAGGTTTCATAAGCTTCTTCGATCAGGTACTGCGAAAGCGACGCATACGTTTGTTCTGCATCCCACGGACAGCCGCCGGGGGCGCGAAGACGCTCCATGATGGCGACAAGCTCGTCAAATTTTTCGGACATATGAGAATTTAAGTCTACCAAGCCTGGAATGTCTAGGAAGTCTGGCCAGTCTTTGGAGTCTGCATCCCTGACGGCTGAATACTTTTCTTCCTAGACTGTCTCGACTTCCAAGACTTCCCCGACTAATTAGCGAAATGCTACTATCGAGACAATAAACATTGTTATGATCGGACGCGAAGACGATAAAGACGAAGTGACTTTCAAAGTTGCGGACCGAAGGAAATTCAACCCGGACGGTTCTATACGCGAAGGAGTGGTTTTGGACAAAGCCGCAGCCGTAATTACGGAGGTTGCCGAGCGTGCCGAGGCCGCTGTAGGGCTAAGCGATAGCGCCGTCAATAAAGAACCTTCTGACAGAATTGCGGCTGAGAGGGCGCGCGACCTTGAGCAACTGGACGAAGAAGACGATATTCCCGGAGCTGACGATCCGGCTAGCTTTGTAAATTTCCTCTCGACGTTGGCCACAAACGCAGCAGCAGCACTGGGCGCGGTCCCGCATCCCGCGACAGGCAAGCGTTCACTCGACCTCGACACAGGTAAGTACTGGCTCGACGTTCTCGGAATGATCAAGGAAAAAACGAAGGGCAATCTTCATGAACAGGAAGCTCGGCTTTTGGACAGTCTTCTGGCCGATCTTCGTATGCAGTATGTGACCATGGTCCGCGCGACCGAGGAAAAACTGAAGGCCAACGCCGCGAAGAAATTCTCGAGCGCGGACATTCTCGGTAAGAAATAAGGCGGATAAACGCAGAGGCCGCGAAGTTCGTAGAGCGAATCATCATAGATAACACTCTGCGATCTTTGCGTTCTCTGCGTTAATTGTTTTTCGATGAAACTGACGTTTCTCGGCACTGGAACTTCGACGGGCGTTCCGTCAATCGCATGCGATTGCGAGACTTGCCTTTCCGAGGACCCGCGCGATAAGCGTCTTAGAACTTCAGTCCTGATCGAACACGCTGGAAACACCATCCTCGTCGATACTTCTTCAGATTTTCGCCAACAGGCATTGCGTGCAAATATTCGTCGGCTGGATGCCGTCCTGATCACACACTGTCACGTTGACCACGTATTTGGGCTGGACGATATTCGGCCGCTAAATTTTCGTTACGGCGCGTTGCCGATCTTTGCGAACGAGATCGCATGGATCGACCTTCGCCGCATCTTCCAATACATTTTTCAACCGACGCATTTCGGCGGCGGGCTTCCACAGTTGATACCTCACACCGTCCTCCACAACGCTCCGTTTTGTATCGGCGAAATGAACATTACTCCCCTTGAGGTCATCCACGGAAAGCTGCCGGTGATCGCCTATCGCTTTAACGATCTTGCATACGCAACGGATCTAAAAACCATCCCTGCAGATTCGATGGACGGCCTTCGCGATCTCGATGTTCTCGTTTTAGATTGCGTGCGTCTTAAGCCACACACGACACATCTCGGCCTTGAAGAAGCTCTCGCGATAATTGAAGACCTCGCGCCCAAACGCGCATTTCTCACTCATTTGAATCACGACATTCTCTACGAACGCGATTCACAACTGCTGCCGGAGAATGTTCAGTTTGCTTTCGATGAACTCGTGATTGAGTAGATTTTCACCGCATAGACGCCGACACGCCGAGGGAGAACGCGAGCTGGTGCGAGTGTGCGCCCGTTGTGAGCGTTCGTGCAATTTCGTGGCAAAAAAAAAGAAAAACGAATACACGAAACCATACGAATAAGACGGAAAAAGTGCGAAACAATCTTTGTATCTTTGCGGTAAGAATGTTTCCCAGAAACCACAATATATCGTGTTTCCAGAAACTTACGGTTGTGGCCAAATATCTTAAACACCCACGTCACTCCCGGCGCGCTCAGTGCTGCCGGATAAAGGTTTGGAAACTTTATTTAAAAATACTACATTTAGTGTTGACAAACCGTTGCTAACACAATATATTCTATCTCCACTGCAGGAGAAAACCTTGATTTCGCGCCGAGGATACCCGCCTGCAAACCACTTTGAAATAAGAAAAAATCGCTGATCGCCGCTCGCAACAAGTGCCCAGGCGTTCCAGGGAGAAGTGTTTTCAAAACCCGATCGGGGCGATCAAAATTTGGAACAGCCGGTAGGCAGAATAAAGACGGATATGGACACGTTCATCGGACAAAGCACGACGGCAGCAAAACGATCCGAAGAAACCGCGCAGACCACGATGCGTGTCACAAAACGCAACGGCGGATCCGAAGCCGTCGACATCAACAAGATCGTCCGAGCGATATCGCGTTGCACGCCCGGCCTGCCGAACGTCGACGTGATGCGCATCGCGACAAAGACGATCAGCGGTCTGTACGACGGCGCCACGACACGCGAACTCGACAAGCTTTCTATTCAAACTGCAGCAAGTTTAATTTTCGAAGAGCCGGAATATTCACGGCTTGCCGCCCGGCTTCTCAACCAGTACATCGAAAAAGAAGTTCACAATCAGGAGATCCAGTCTTTCTCACAATCAATAGCATTTGGCGTCCGCGAGGGGCTTATCGCCGCACGTGTCGCCGAATTCGTTTCGGACAATAGCCGCAAGCTCAATGACGCGATAGACCAGACCCGCAACGATTTGTTCGAGTTCTTTGGCCTACGCACACTATACGATCGTTATCTCTTAAAAAATCCGGTAACGCGCAACGTTATTGAGACCCCGCAGTTCTTCTGGATGCGCGTCGCTTGCGGCTTGTCCGAAACGCCTAGTGAGGCAATAGAGCTTTACAGATTATTTTCGTCCTTGGAATACGTTCCTTCGACACCGACGCTTTTTAATTCGGGAACAAAGCACGAACAGCTCTCATCATGCTTCCTGCTCGATTCCCCGCAGGACAGCCTGGAAAGCATCTATCGCAAATACTCGGACGTTGCGTTGCTTTCGAAATTTTCCGGCGGTATCGGTATCGGATACTCCCGGGTGCGTTCACAGGGTTCGCTGATCCGCGGAACGAACGGTCATTCGAACGGCATCGTACCGTGGCTGAAGACGCTGGATTCGTCCGTCGCTGCCGTGAACCAGGGTGGCAAGCGAAAGGGCGCGTGCTGCGTTTACCTGGAAACGTGGCATGCCGACATTGAAGATTTTCTAGAGCTTCGCGATAACACCGGCGACGAAGCACGCCGTACTCACAATCTGAATATCGCGAACTGGATACCCGATCTTTTTATGCGACGGGTTGAAAAGGATGAAATGTGGTCGCTGTTTGACCCTAAGATCGTGCCGCATTTTCCGGATGTTTACGGGGAGGAATTTGAGAGGGCTTACACCGAAGCCGAGGCCGCTGGGCTATTCGTTCGCCAAATTAAGGCGCGCGATCTGTACGCCAAAATGATGCGGACGATGGCCCAAACCGGCAACGGGTGGATGACCTTCAAGGACGCGGCAAATCGCAAATCGAACCAGACGGCCAGGCCGGAGAACGTTGTTCATCTCTCGAATCTCTGTACCGAAATCATTGAGGTGACGAGCGAAAACGAGACGGCGGTCTGCAACCTTGGTTCGATCAACGTTGCCCGTTATGTAAAACGGAACGCGGACGCCCTCGTCCGCAACGAACGCGAAGCGGTCGAATTTGATTACGAAAAACTTCGAGCCAATGTGCGTCTCGCCGTCCGCCAACTCGACCGCGTCATAGACCTCAACTATTACGCGATTCAGAGCACGGCCGATTCGAACAACCGCTGGCGGAACATCGGCCTCGGAGTGATGGGCCTGCAGGACGTTTTCTTTCAACTTTGCCTGCCATTCGATTCGCCGGAGGCGCGCAAGATATCCGCGAAAATACAGGAAGATATCTATTTCGCGGCACTCGATGCCTCGTGCGAGCTTGCAGAAATAAAGGGAGCTCACGTCGCGTTTCCCGAAACGCGTGCGGCGAATGGCGACCTGCAGTTCGATCTTTGGAGGGTCGTTCCGGAGGACACCGAGCGTTGGGACGCGCTTCGCGAAAAGATCAAAACACACGGACTTCGCAATTCACTGATGATCGCGATCGCGCCAACGGCAACGATCGCCTCGATCGCCGGATGCTATGAGTGCATCGAGCCGCAAGTGTCAAACCTTTTCAAACGTGAAACGCTGTCGGGAGATTTCGTCCAGATCAACAAATATCTCGTGCAGGAATTGAAAGCTGCCGATCTTTGGACGGACGAAATCCGAAACAAGATCAAGCTGAGCGAAGGGTCAGTACAAGAGATCGATGAATTTTCAGACGACCTAAAAGCGATCTATCGTACGGCGTGGGAAATTCCGATGCGTTCGCTGATAGACATGATGGCCGACCGCGGCGCGTTCATCGATCAATCGGCGTCGCTCAATCTATTTATGGAAAGCCCGTCCATCGGCAAGCTTTCGTCGATGTATATGTACGCGTGGCAGACAGGTTTGAAGACCACGTATTACCTTCGGTCTCGTCCAGCGACAAAGATCGCACAAGTGACGGCGGAGTTCAAAACATCGGACTTGACGGCCGACCTTCAGAAAAAGGTTTACACCGACGAGGAAGCTCTCGTTTGCTCGCTCGAAAATCCCGAGTCGTGCGAAGCCTGCCAGTGACGTGTCAGTAGCCCGCACGTAAGTAAGGGCTCATTTAGCCGCAAGAGCCCTTACTTACGTGCGGGCTACTAACAAAACATTATGCTTTTAGATCCCGGATTCAACCTCACCCTTCGCCCGATGCGTTACCCGTCGTTTTACGAAATGTACCGGAACGCGATCAAAAACACATGGACGGTCGAGGAAGTAGATTTCTCGACCGACGTGACCGACCTGCGTGCGAAGATGACTCCGGCGGAGCGGCATATGATCAATCGACTCGTCGCGTTTTTTGCGACCGGCGATTCGATCGTTTCGAACAACCTCGTGCTCAATCTCTACAAGCACGTCAATTCACCCGAGGCGCGCATGTACCTTTCGCGTCAGCTTTACGAAGAGGCTGTTCACGTCCAGTTTTACCTGACGCTGCTCGATACGTACATTCCCGACCACCACGAACGCGAGCAAGCTTTTACGGCGATCGAGAATATTCCGTCGATCCGCAAAAAGGGCGAATTCTGCCTGAAATGGATCGATTCGATCGAGAACCTTGATTCGCTTCAAACGCAGGAAGATCGAAAGAAATTCCTGCTCAATCTAATCTGCTTTGCTGCATGCATCGAAGGAATGTTCTTCTTCGCTGCGTTCGCCTACGTTTATTTTCTCCGTTCGAAAGGATTGCTCCACGGCCTCGCAGCGGGTACGAACTGGGTCTTTCGCGACGAATCGGCTCATATGAGTTTTGCGCTGGAAGTCGTAAATATCGTCCGCAAGGAAGAACCGGCGCTGTTCGACGACGCAATGACCCGCGACATCGTCACGATGCTGGACGAGGCGGTCGAATGCGAGATGCAGTTTGCCGAGGACATTCTCAGCGGCGGCATAGCCGGGCTCTCAGTTGCAGACATGCGGCAATATCTCGAATTCATCGCCGATCAACGGCTTGCGATGCTCGGCCTCTCGAAAGTGTACGGCGCCAAAAATCCCTTCTCCTTCATGGACCTCCAGGACGTGCAGGAACTCGCAAACTTCTTCGAACGCCGCGTCTCGGCTTACCAAGTCGCCGTCGCCGGCGACGTGAGTTTCTCAGAAGCGTTTTAGGATCACCGAGGCGTGTCACTGCACTCTGGTCTGATAACCGTCTAGGAGATGGATCTCGTTGCAAAGGGATCTTACAACTTCTCAGCGTCCAGCCGCTCTGTGCCGTTCCATGTCCCGCCCATTTGCAAATTGCCGAAAGTTGATGGAAGAAGGCCGAATTTTTCTACAGATCCAGTAGCGCCCCAGCGAATAGTTAGGGCTGCGTTCCCCTCCATAACAATGCTTCCCGTGTCCCTCGCGTTCATTGGAGGAAGAGATGTGTTGCCGGGCGGAGTCTGCGTCCATTTCACTTTGTTATTGCGGTCAAAGTAGTAATAGTAAACGTCCCGGCGCCAAGTGACTTTCCACCAACCGAGCAGCCACGGTGGAACCGGGATCGCGGGAGCTGCCGGAGACGGTAGACGCACGAGATGGGTCCAGCTTCCCGGTGTCTGCGGCGAGAACCGGCCGGTTGCCCTCACTCCGAGATGAGTATCTTGAGCTTCGATAACGGAACCCGCCGTGTCGACATAACCAATGTGATGATCGGCCTGCACCACGATATCCCCGTCCATTAAACTGGCCGGGCGTTTGCCCGCCCTCAGATCAAAAACAGTCGCGCCCATCGGGTTCGGGACCGCTCGCCATTGGCTGATCTCGAGTTGAACGACCTTGCCGGTGGCTTTCCAGTAGCAATAGCTGATGAACCCCACACAGTCAAAATGGCGAATGTCCTTGCACGATTGTCCCCAGACCAGTTTTCCGCCGAGATCCCCTCCTGGTCCGGGTCCAAAGGCTCTGCGCGGGGTAAAGTGATTGAAGTAATTCGGCCAAGATGTCGGGGGCTTTCCCCTCAACGATGTGAGGTATGCTGTGAGGTCCATGTCGTTCGGCGAGGCCTCTCGGCCACCGGCAAACGATGCATAGTTCCCGGCACAAACGCAATATTTCTTAATCGTCATTTCCGCCGCGAAGACTGCGAGGTTCTTATTTCCTGTCGGCACCTTCGTCGGGTCCAATCGGTTAGGATCGGCGACCAAACTTATACCGCCAGGACGGCATGGGCAGCCATCTGATTTGTCCGGTGTGGCACCGTATCCCCCGTTAATGTAGTGGCTGCCGATCAGCCCGCGAGCAACTTCGATAACTTTTTTACCCAAGTCCGGGTTCATGGCGAGTTCCCTCAACTGATAAATTCAACGGATGCCGATCCGAAGAAACAACTGCAAAATAACGACACAGCTGGCATTACTATGCGCTAATCTCCAATCCATGTATACGAGCCGGGTTCTGCAACTTCCCGGGCGAAGTACGCATAGCAGTCGGCGTTCTTAAGGGCCTTGTCCGTGGTAAGGCCGCGATACACTTCCGGATTCAGTTCGTGATAGGCTTTAAAGAACGGCCAGCCGCGATCAGAGATGGTATTAAGCGCCCCCGGAAGCCGAGAGGCAAAGTGTGCATGTTCGTGAATGAGCCCGGTTGCTTGATCCAATGGCGACAAAGTAAAGAAGGGTGGATGAATTTTGATGACCCGCGGATTCATACTGGCAGTAGTACCCACGGCACCAAGACTCCCGGCAACATAGGTCATGCCTGCCTTAAAATCGGAGTCCATTTTGGTGAATACGCTTAGAATGGCGTCGATCTGTTTTTCCTGGTACACTCGCCCGATCCCCTTGGCCGCGGAAACGTCGAGCTTAAAATGGTGCTTTAGCGCAATCGCCACGTCGCCCGACATCGCGGCGAGCTTGCGGTGTACTGCACCGACCATCTCGCGCGCCTTTCCGCACGCGCGCTCGAGCTGGATGGCATCGATGGACGTAAAGCCCTCGCAAGAGCAATAGGTCCCGTTGTAAACAGAGTCAGACACGGATCGTAATACCTCCGTAACCATGACGAACAATTGATTATGTGCGTGATAATACGCAAAAACCCACGCTTGTCAAGGACATTCTCGTTGATGGACGGACAGGATGTGCGGGAACGCGCAACTTCTTCGAACG
>DATFEW010000211.1:0-3969 GCA_035250805.1 Pyrinomonadaceae bacterium | reverse complement strand
CGAGGCAAAAGGTCAAGACGCCGACGCCGAGATACTAAGTATCAAAGATACCGGGACCCGGATCAATGACAATCCGGTCCTTAATTTTTCGCTGCGGGTCCGGCCAATGGCACAGCCTGAATTTATAGGACAGGCAAGGCGCACGATCTCGATCATCGAGCTGCCGCAGTATCAACCGGGTAAGGTCGTTAAGGTGAAATATGTCCCGGGTAAGGAGCAGGTTGCCATCGTCGGCTTATGAAAGAACAAAGGTGTGCAAAATGGATCTTTTCAGCTGTTTTTTCGGTCGCGCTCGGATTGATGTCGGCTATAGGGCAGGATCTAGACGCCAGCAAACGTGCGATCGATGATTTTGTAAAGCAGGCGGAGTTGAAGTTTGAATCTTCGAAGGCCGGCTTTGTCCTTAAATCGAAATTAGCTGAAACGTTTTCATACTCGATGAAAGGGAACGACGTCGAGGTCCTCTCCGTCCGGTATCGAAACCGCGATGCCGATCACGAAGAAGAGTATTTTTTTCAAGCGGGAAAACTGGTTTACGCGACCGAACGGCAAGCTCCCGTGGGTGGAGGCGGACCCGACTGGTCCGGTGTTTACTACTTCAAGAACGGTAAGCTCCTGGATCACGCCACCAATGGCCACGGAAAATCTGAGTTAGACAGCTGGGACCCTGAGGACGAGGTTTTTCGAATGTCGAGAAAGAGGATGAAGCAGCTACGAGACCATCTCAAGAAAAGAAATCTGCGATGAAAATTCGAATAAAACACATTCATTTAATTCTCCCCATCATATTCGCGATTACCCTCCAAACCTCGGCACAGAAAAAACTTTCCGATGCCGCGATCTTTGAGCCGCTGATGCCTGAACTGCGGCTTAAGACACGGGTTCCTTTGAAACTGCCTACATATCTAGGTAACGAACAAACAGAAGAGTGGCCACTATATGCGATCATTGAGGAAGCAACGCCCACCCGTTACTTTCTTCAAATAGCGTTCAGTCCGGACTGCTCCGGCGGAACGGCGTGCCGCTGGGGAGGAGCCACCGGAGAAAGGATCGGATCGCAAACGGAACGGCCTACAGGCAAACCTATAAAGCTTGCCAACGGTATCACCGGTTATTTCGTCGATTCCACCTGCGGTGCAAATTGTTCCGACTCGGTCCTCACGTGGGACCAGGGAGGCCATCGATACACGGTGGAATCGAAAGCCGGGTCGCCCGCCTTTCTTAAAAAGGTTGCCAATTCGGCGATCGCTTATACTGCCAGCCGGACCATGGTCAGTATGCCTTCGGGACTGGACAAGGAACTATTCTCCAGCGTTGATGACTTTTTGAAAAGGGCCGCTGGCAAGAAAGGCGACGAAGTCGTTTCCGCCAAAGGGGATCTGAACGGAGACGGAATAGAAGATTCGGTTGTCAACGTACATAGGCCCGAGGCGGACTATCATTCTGATCAGCTTTACGTTCTGATCCGGCTGGGAGCTGCAGGCCCTTTTCGCGTCGAGGTAACGAACGGAGAATGGCAAACCGCACATAATGGCTGCTGCTGGGTCGAACAGATCGAGATCAAGAACTCAAGCCTTTACATTCAATACAATGCGAAAACACACGGGACAATGGAGGCGACTACTCATCAGTTTAAGCAGTACAAAGGTGCATGGCGCCTCGTGGGCGTACGAGTATTTTATCTCGACGTTGGTAGGGATACTTCGATCACGACCGATTCGAATGTGCTCACCGGACGGGTCGTAATAACCAAAGAAAAAGGGGACAGACGCACAGGCGTCACGACCCGACGAAAGAAATTTCGGGTAAGCTATCTAAAGGACTATGACTATAACAGTGCTTTTGGCATTAAGTGACGCGGACTCGACACATTCCAAAAGAATAGGCTAAACTATAAACCTTGAAGCGTGGTGAGTTATTGCGACTTGCGGCCACGTAAAATAAACGGCTAAACAGCAAAGAGTTTAAGATTTGGAAAAGACTCTGTGCTTGTTTGGCACAGAGTTTTTAGTTTGATTCGGGCGGAAACGCGAGTGTAAACGAGCGTGTGCACGCTTCTAAACAGTCGCGTTTCTGTCCGTCATTAGCTATGTCAAGTTTTCTCGATCTCCTAAAGGAAAAGATCATCGTCTTTGACGGGGCGATGGGGAGTAATCTGCAGGCGCTCAATTTGTCGATCGACGATTGGGGCGGGCCGCAGTTTGAGAATTGCTCTGAGAATCTTCTTTACACTCGGCCGGACGCTATCGAGACCGTGCATCGCGGATTTCTCGATGTCGGGTGCGATGTGATCGAGACGAACAGCTTTGGCGGTGGCGAGGTAGTGCTAAAGGAATTTGGCATCGCCGATAAAACTTACGATGTAAATAAGAAGGCGGCTGAGTTAGCCAAACGGCTGACCAACGACTATTCGACAAAAAACAAGCCGCGGTTTGTCGCCGGTTCCATCGGTCCGGGCACAAAGCTGCCGACGCTGGGACATATTACGTACCGCGATCTAAAGGACGCGTATCGTGAGCAGGTAAGCGGGCTAATCGACGGCGGCAGTGACATGTTGATCGTGGAGACCTGCCAGGATCTTCTGCAAACCAAGGCTGCTCTTGCCGCGATCTTCGAACACTTTGAAAAGAATAAGGTGAAGCTTCCGGTCATTGCGCAGGTGACTATCGAAGTATTTGGCACCATGCTCAACGGTACGGAGATCGGAGCGGCCCTGACCGCGCTCGAACCGTTCCCGATCGACGTCATTGGAATGAACTGCGGCACGGGCCCGAAGCACATGGCGGACAGCTTTAGGTTCCTATGTGAGAATTCGCCGCTTCCGGTTAGCGTTCTTCCAAATGCCGGGTTGCCCGAAGTAAAGGACGGCCAACAGCACTATGACGAAACGCCGGAAAGCTTTGCCGCGCAGGTCGAGCATTTTGCAAAAGACTTCGGTGCGAACATTGTCGGAGGCTGCTGCGGCACTTCCCCCGAACACATTCGCCTTCTGGTCGAACGGGTCGGCGGCATAACTCCGAAGCAGCGAAATGCAAAGCTGGCTCCGTCAGCGTCCTCCATTTATTTCCAACAGCCATATACGCAGGACGCTTCGTTCCTGATCGTGGGCGAACGTGTGAACGCGAGCGGATCAAAAAAGATGCGTGATCTGCTTGATGCCGAGGACTGGGACGGCCTGGTCAATCTCGCAAAGTCGCAGGAAAAAGAGGGAGCACATATCCTCGATGTCAACGTCGATTTCGTTGGCCGCGACGGAGTAGCCGATATGCACGAACTTGCTTCGCGGCTTGCGACCAGTGTGAAGATCCCTTTGATGTTCGATTCGACCGAGTGGGAAAAGATGGAAGCCGGGCTCGAGCACGCAGGGGGCAAGTGCATCCTTAACTCGACGAACTATGAAGACGGCGAGCCGCGGTTTTTGAAGGTTCTCGGCCTCGCGAAGGAATACGGGGCCGGCGTTGTCATTGGATTGATCGACGAAGAGGGTATGGCCAGGGCCGCAGAGGATAAGATCAGGATCGCCCGCAGAGCCTATGAGCACGCCGTAGAAAACGGCATCCCGGGACACGATATTTTCTTCGACCCGCTGGCGCTGCCGATATCGACTGGTATCGAGGAAGACCGCAAAAACGCCGACGAAACGATCAAAGCGATAAGACAGATCCGTTCGGAAATGTCCAAGGCTAATATTATCCTCGGTGTTTCGAATATCTCGTTCGGTTTGAATCCAGCGGCACGTGTTGTACTGAACTCTGTGTTTTTGCACGACTGTGTCGAAGCCGGGATGAACTCTGCCATCGTCAATGCATCGAAGATCTTGCCGCTCATGCGGTTTAATGAGCATGAGATCGATACCGCGCGAGATCTGATCTACGACCGGCGAAAGTTCGACGGCGATGTCTGCACGTATGATCCGCTTGTCGAATTTACAAAGCTGTTTGAAGGTAAAACGGCACAGTCGATCAAGCC
>DATFEW010000207.1:0-17354 GCA_035250805.1 Pyrinomonadaceae bacterium | reverse complement strand
TATATGAGGCGGCGATCAAAGAGATACTCGGTTGATCGTCCGCCTCATTTACGTCACGAAGCTCTAACTAATTTACCTTAGTAGCCGTCTTTTCTTTTCGTTCTTCCTCGAAGAGGATCGGAGCAACCAGCGGACGATACGTGTCGTTGATCTTGATATAAGAACCTTCGCGCAGCTTGGTCATGAATTCTTTCACTTTGGCGGGTGCCTTTTCGGACATCATCGCCATCCGAACGTTTCGTTCTTCAAAGTAAGATTCGGCGCTCGCCGCGCTTCGGTCATCGACGCGAAGGATCGTGAGGCCGATGTCGTCGACCGGTATCGGCTCACTAATGCCTCCCTTGTTAAGCCCCTTGATCGCCTCGGCGAATTTCGTGTCAAGCTGTTTCACTTCAAATGTGTCGACCTTTCCTTTCGTGGTCGCTACATCGGGCTTATCCGAGTTTTCAACCGCCAGCTTTTGAAAATCGGCCCCGCCCCGAAGCTGCGTCACAAGCGTCTTTGCCTTTTCACGAACCGCTGCTTCTTCTCGACCGGCAAATGCTAAAAAGATCTCGCTTAACGTAACTGTTTCCGGTTTGGTGAATTTTGCCCTGTTCTTTTCGAAATAATCCTTTACTTGCTGAGCCGTCGGGTCCCAATAAAGTTTCTGATGGACCTCGCGTTGGATGAGCATTTCGCGAATCGCCTGGCGTCGCCACATCTCCCTAACATCCTGAGGATTGACACCGGTTCTCTCCATCTCCTTGTACAAGGCGTCAATTGTCTTCAGGCCGTACTGCTTCATTACCTGGAGAAATCGTTGGTTGACCTCAGACTCCGCATCTTTTTCGATACCGGCTTCCTTGGCCCTATCGATCATCAACTCTTCGTTGATAAGGTTCGCGATAAGTTCGCCCTGTTTGGCGTCGACGGCTTTTTGCACGGTGGCCCGGTCCTTACCCTGCTGGACCTCCGCGTTTATAATGTTATTGATCTCGCGCTTCACTTTGGAAAGAGTGATTACGCCGTTGTTTACCTGGGCCACAACTTCATCAACAACCTTTTCATCGGTTTCCTGACCGAAGATCCCCACTGAGGCAGCCACGAAAATGAGCGCGGCGGTGATCGTATTAAATAGGTATTTCACTTAATTCAAGCTCCAAAAGTTAAGGACTTTACGGATATTACTCAGGTTTTGATGCAAAAACCGGCTTTAAGGTTCGAACCGTGAACGTATCGAACATTGGAATTCGTCTGGATTTAGCACTTTCTAGATATTAGCAGGTTCTGCACAAAACCGCTCAAACCGATCCGTGAACTACCGCTACGCGAGATCTCTTATGGGGAGTTATCTCCGACGACTTGTGATTTTTTTCATTGTTTGCCTTGTGGCGATCGGTATTTTTTATTCGTCCTTGATATTTTCTGCCACTCCGATGACGGCCAGCGAACGCGAACGCGTCGATTCTGCCGTCCAATTGCTTGAAAAACAAGGATTTATTACCGAAGCTTATTTGCTCCGGGATTTGGCGACCTTTCGACGGGACGACAACTGGCTAAACGCGTCTGTGTCAAAGGAAAGTGCTTTCGCAGCTACCAATTACCCCTTCGCCGTCATTACTCTCTACCCGGATTTTTTTACATACACGACCGATGAAGTCGAGCGCGCCGCCATCCTGCTTCACGAGGCCCGTCATTTAAAGGGGTACAACGAGGAAGATGCGTATGAATTCGTTTGGCGGAATCGGAAATATCTCGGCTGGACCGAAGATAAGTACGGCGATTCGGCCGTGTGGAGAAATATTCGAAGGCAAACTAAGGAATTTGCTCCTAATCTTTTCGTTTGCGATTTCAGGCCGATGGGCGACTGCACGCATTAGTGCGAGATCATCTGCTTCGGATCGATTCGAGTACCCTGACGGCCACATTCAGCGGATTTTCTGAAACATCTGCAATTCGGAGGATTCCGGAAGGCGAAAAAGTTGACCCCTCGGTCGATTCCAAAACCTCCATCAATTTCTCCGGGAGGATCTTTGCGTTTTCGCTTAACTTTATTGCGATCCCGCTTCCGACCCGGTCGATCGAGACTATTCCCATCCGCTCAGCAAGCTTTCTAAGCCGGCCAAACAGGAAGAGGTTTTCGACAGGTTCAGGAATGCGGCCGTAACGATCCTCGATCTCCTCATGGATCATTGCCAGCGCCTCGTCGCTCTCCGCTGAAGAGATTCGCTTGTATGACCGTAGCCGTTGGCTGGCCTCAACAATGTACTCCTTTGGAATCGCGACATCGACACCAAGATTGATCGACACGTTGATCTCATCAGCGATCTCGTCGCCGCGCATCTCGGCGATCGTGCGTTCGAGCATCTTTGTGTAAAGGTCGAATCCCAAAGCATCGAGATGGCCGGATTGCTGCCCGCCAAGGATATTTCCGGCGCCGCGCAGTTCAAGATCGAGAGCGGCGAGGCGAAAACCGGCTCCGAGATCCGAAAACTCGCGTATCGCCGACAGCCGTCGACGGGCGATCGGTGTTAGTTCCAACTCGCTCGGGATCAGTAAATACGCATACGCTCGCCGGTTCGAGCGGCCGACCCGCCCGCGCAGTTGGTAGAGCTGTGAGAGGCCATAATTATCAGCGCGATTGATGATGATGGTGTTCGCACGTGGGATGTCGATGCCGTTCTCAACGATAGTCGTCGCTACGAGAATATCGTATTTGTAGTCGATGAAATCGAGCATTACTTGCTCCATTTCCTTCTCGTTCATCTGCCCGTGGCCGATGGCGATCCGGGCATTCGGCACGATCTTTTGAACAAGTGCCGCGATCGCTTCGATCGTCTCGACGCGATTATGAATAAAGAAAACCTGGCCGTTTCGCGAGAGTTCAAGCTCGATCGCCGAACGTATCACGTTCTCGGAAAACTGTACGACCTGAGTGTTGATCGCGAGCCGATCGCGCGGGGGCGTTTCGATAATTGACATATCGCGCATTCCGATCAGCGACATATTGAGCGTACGTGGGATCGGCGTTGCCGAGAGGGTAAGAACGTCGACCTTTTTCTTTAGCTGCTTTAACTTTTCTTTGTGTGCGACACCAAAGCGCTGCTCTTCATCAACAACGAGCAATCCAAGTTTTGGGAGGCTGACGTCATTCGAAAGGATCCGGTGAGTGCCGATAAGGACATCGATATCGCCATTTTTCGCCGTTTCGGTCACCGACTTTTGTTCGGACTTGCTTCGAAACCGAGAAAGCAGGTCGATCTTCGCCGGAAAGGCCGCGAAACGCTTGCGAAACGATTCGTAATGTTGATACGCGAGGATCGTCGTAGGTGATAGAATCGCGACTTGCTTTCCGTCCATTACTGCCTTGAATGCAGCACGCATCGCCACTTCCGTCTTTCCATAACCCACATCACCGATGATCAACCGATCCATCGGCCGGGGAGTTTCCATATCACCTTTGACGTCTTCGATCGCCTTCGCCTGGTCGATGGTTAGATCGTAAGGAAACGCGTCTTCGAACTCGTGTTGCCACGGGGCATCTGCTGAAAACGCGTACCCTTTGACCAGCTTGCGCTCCGCATACAAGCGCAGAAGCTCGTCGGCCATATCGCGCATCGCACGTTTTGCCTTTGCTTTCGTGCGCTGCCAACCGAGACCGCCGAGCCGATCGACCTGCACCGCCGATGCCTCTGCAGATGAATAACGCGAAACGAGATCGAGCCGCTCGACCGGAACAAAAAGCTTTGCGTCATCGGCATATACGAGGAGCATGAACTCCCGCTCGGCACCCTGCGAAGTTATCGTCTGCAATCCCTCGAATCGTCCGATCCCGTGGTCAACGTGTACTACATAATCGCCCGGTTTCAGATCGCGAAAATCTGAAATGAAAGCACCGAGTCTCGTTTTTCGAGGTTGGACCTTGACTTGGGGAGCGCCTTCTTCCGATCGTTCGCCGAATACATCAAGCTCCGTGTAATAAATAAGTTGAGCGGACGGGATTTCAAACCCAGTTGAGAGCGGTCCGACGAATATCGATCCGTCCGGCAACGAGATCCCGCGCTCCTCGAGCAGTTCTTCAAAACGTTCGGCGATCCCGGGCGAATCGAAAACGAACCTCGCTCCTGTAATATCGTTGATCTCTCCGCTCAGACGAGAAATATCGCCGTGAAACTTTCGCGTGGACCGAGACTGGATAACTATTTCCGTAGATCTTTCAGCGGTGGGAAATAGAAATAAGGGTTCAGAAGACTTGGAAAAAACTCTACCGTTTCCGCCCATTCCGGTGCCCTCGATCACAAACTCTTCATCTGTCTCTGCGGCTGACCGACCCAGAGCACGCAGCTCTATGCGGGATTTGTTTTCGAGAAGCTGACGAACGGCAGGCGTCTCCAAAAACAACTCACCGGGTTCGAGACCGATCTCGCCTGTTTCGGATAACGACGCGTAACGTCGGCGAAGGTTATCGTAATGAGCAGCCAGGGTTTGCTCTACGACCGCCGGCTCATCGACCACAAATACCGGATCCGCGACAAAATCGAAGAGCGTCCCTTTCAATGGTTTTACCAGGGGAATCAGGAATTCCCAGCCTGTGAAGGTCTCGCCTTCGGATGCGAATTCTGTACGATCAAGGAGGCTGCGCGCGAAAATATCACCGGAGAATTTGTCCCGAGCAAAGAACGCCCAGTCCTTCAGATCCTGTGGTGAAGCAGTGAACTCGCGCATCGGCGGAAGCGCGGCTTGCAGAATCTTCTCGACAGAAAGCTGAGTGTCAGGGTCAAACTCACGGATCGAATCGACGATGTCTCCAAAAAATTCAACTCGGACCGGGCGTTCGCCGTCGGGCGGCCAAACATCGAGGATCCCGCCGCGAACCGAGAATTGCCCCACACCGGTTACAGGGTCTTCTCGTTCATAACCCCCGCCGGAAAGTGTTTCGATGATCTTGTCCAGCGCAATTTCGTCGTTAAGCCTCAACATCGTCCCTGAACCTGCTATTTCCTCGGGCGTCAAGGTCCGGGTTACGAGTGACCTTACCGAAACGATCAGAAACTCAGGTGTGGAATGCCCCAAATTCCATAGCGTAAGCGCTCGGCGTTCCATCGTTTCCGCGTGGGGCGAACTCCCGGAATAAACATCTGTCTCGAACGATGGGAGGCTCAGAATTGACGCGCCCGTATCGCGGGTCCAGAAGCGGAGATCGCATTCCCAGGTGTCGAGCGACGAATTGGAATCCGTAATGATAACTGTCGTCCGACTCGGTTCAACCTGGGCAAGGATAAAAGATTTGGCCGCGATCGACGTCAAGCCGTCGAGCGAAACAACGCGAGACGAGCCTATGGCTGCCTCAAGTTTTCCGATCTCGTGAAATTCTCTTCGTTCCTGCACAAACGCACCTAGCCGCAGAAAACGCCGGCGGGGAGGGTGAACACCCCCTGCTGCGTTTTCATGCGGTCGATACTATTGTGCCACAATGATGTGCAGTTTGCCGCCATTGCGACCTGATCTATAATCAGAGAGTTTTTCGTAGGGACAGGTTTATCGCCTGTCCTGCATTTTATGAGCGTTCCTCAATTCGAAGAGATCATCGAACCAAACGACCAAACCCAAGCTCGCCGCGAGCACCTTGAAAAACTGCGCGAATTCATCGGAAATGCGTACCCAAATAAATTCGACCGAAGTAGTGTTTCGGGCTCGGAAGATACCATCACGAAGTTATTAAGCTTTGAACCAGTTGCCGCTGTTGTTGAGGAGATCCGTGACGTTGTTTCCAAATTGGGCGAACGCGAGCGTCCACCTGCGGACATCAAGGATGCATTAAATGCGCGGCTGAAGGAACTGGGAAACGTCCGTATAGCCGGGCGCCTCGCGGTGCCGCCGCGAGTGATGGGAAAGGCGGCATTCGTTGACATGTCTGACGGTATCTCACGCATCCAGATCTATTGCCGAAGGGCAGATTTTGTATTTGTCAGAAACGACTCTCAGGACTCACTGGATCCCCAGGAGTCCTGGAATGCCTTCGGCCTTCTTGATCACGGCGACTTCATCGGCGTCGATGGGTTTTTGTTCATTACAAATACCGGCGAGCTTTCGGTGCACGTAGAAAAACTTCGGTTCCTTTCAAAGGCAATGATGCCGATGCCGGACAAGATGCACGGCATCGCAGATCCCGAGATCCGTCAGCGGCAGCGGTACGCCGACCTGATCGCGTCGAGTTTGCAGATAGATCACGATGGAATGACTACGCGAGAGGTTTTCGAAACACGGGCAAAGATCATTTCATCGATGCGTCGGTACCTGGAAGACCGTGGTTATATTGAGGTCGAGACGCCGATGCTAACGCCGAAGGCGACGGGCGCTGCCGCGAAACCATTCGAGACGCACCACAATGCCCTGGACATAACCCTTTACGCGCGAATTGCCCCGGAACTATACCTGAAGAGGCTGGTAGTTGGCGGTTTCGAAAAGGTCTATGAGCTAAACCGGAACTTTCGCAACGAAGGCATCTCGTACAAGCACAATCCGGAATTCACGATGCTCGAATTCTATTGCGCATATATGGATGTCGAGGGAATGATGGATTTCTGCGAAGCGATGTTTCGCGAGAGTATTCAGAAAGCAACCGGCGCACTGGTCGTCGAATACGAAGGCAACAAGATCGATTTCTCAAGATTTGAAAGGCTCGCGATGCGCGACGCGATACTGAAGTTTAAGCCGGATGCCGAGATCGTCGAGAGCAAAATGATTGGGCTGTTTGACGAATTTGTTGAGCCGAATCTGATCCAGCCGACATTCATTATCGACTTTCCGAAATCGATCTCACCTCTTTCAAAAGCTTCGCCTGCGAATCCGCAGATCGCAGAACGGTTCGAGCTGTTCATAAACAGGATGGAAGTCGCAAATGGGTTTTCGGAACTGAACGATCCGCGGGAGCAGTACGACCGGTTTATCGAACAGATGTCGGAACGCGAGCGCGGTGACGAGGAAGCGATGGTGATGGATGAGGACTACATTCGCGCCCTCAGCTACGGAATGCCGCCCGCTGCGGGAATCGGCATAGGTATAGACCGGCTTGTAATGCTGCTGACCAACAAACATTCCATCCGCGACGTGATCCTTTTCCCGCACCTACGACCGGAACGGAAATCGGCCACACAGGATTCTGAGACCGGAGTAACAAGGGACGTTGTCGAGTAAACAATGCCCATTATCAGCGTAACAATGCCCATTGTCAGCGTAACAATGCTCATTTCCAGTCTGACAATAGCTATTGTTTGCGTGACAATAACCATTTCCGGTCTGACAATGCCCATTTTCAATGTGACAGTCTGTAGGCGGTCCCGGCCAACCCCTGCATCCGCGTGATCATGAGGGTATTTCTATACACAAGCTTTGCTCTGGTTGCGTTTGCCTTCAATTCCATCCTTTGCCGAATGGCCCTGGGTAAGGATGAGATCGATGCAGCGAGTTTTACGGCGATCCGGCTTCTATCCGGGGCGGTCACGCTTTCAAGTCTCCTTCTTCTAAGAAATAAGAAACGCGATGTTCTCGGGGCCGGAAACTGGCGGTCTGCGTTCTTCCTTTTCGCGTATGCCATATGTTTTTCTTTCGCGTATCTTGGCCTGACCACCGCGACGGGCGCGCTTATTTTATTCGGGTGCGTTCAGATGACTATGATCGGGATCTCGATCCTAAAAGGTGAAAGGCCTAGCCGGTGGGAATGGATCGGCCTGGCGGTCGCCATCGCGGGGCTCTTCTATCTGGTCTTTCCCGGCCTCACATCGCCGCCGCTGATGAGTGCGGTCTTGATGGCTGCAGCTGGCATGGCGTGGGGACTTTATACGCTCCGAGGCAGATCGAGCAAAGAACCGCTTGCGGACACAACTGGAAACTTTATTCGCTCGCTTCCGATGGTCGCACTCGCAGCGATGCCGTTCCTCTCCCAGATCCATCTTTCGAATCGCGGTATAGTTCTGGCTGCCGTTTCCGGCTCGGTGGCTTCGGGAATCGGATATACGGTTTGGTACTCCGCCTTGAAATATCACACCGCGACCCGAGCAGCGATCCTGCAGCTCGCGGTTCCCGTGATCGCCGCCGCGGGCGGCATCGTATTCCTATCCGAAACGGCCGATCTTCGGCTGGTTATCGCGTCTGTTTTAATACTGGGAGGGATCGGATTGACGATCGCGGGAAGAAAGTAGCTATTCGTTTGCCATCACTTCGACCGGGTCGATCGATGAGGCACGCCACGCCGGATAGAGCGCGCCGAGAAGGCTGCCGCCGATCGCGATCATTACTGCCCAGGCCATCCATCCGGCGCTGAATTCAAAGCCAAGCTCGTAACCGCGTTCGATAATGACGGAGCCGATAAGGGAGGCTGCCAGACCGGCAAGAATTCCGAATATCCCGATCATAAATGCTTCGCCTTCGATCGATCTGATGATGAAGGACGTCGAGGCGCCGAGTGATTTTAATATACCGATCTCTTTCTTTCGCTCGGTGATCGTCGTATACATCGAAAGCAGAACGAATACCGTGCTGACGAAGGCGCCGAGTCCGACCAAAACTCGCAAAAACGTCTTCACACCGGGCACTCTGTCCTGCGCATCTATTACGAGGTCCTGCGTTAAATTGATCGTGTTTCCCGGAAGCTCCTCATTTATTCTTGCCGCGACCTGATTCACATAAGCGCCATCGTCGATCTTTACGAGGATGTACGTGGCTTTGTTTGGAGCCTCTAAAACTTCCTGCATCGCGGCAAGCGTCATCTTGATACGCGCGCCAGACGGGGGCGAATAAACCCCGACGATATCGTATTTCCGATCGCCGAGAAGAGAGATCTGATCTCCGAGCTTCAGTCCATCTTGAACAAGCTGGCGCTCGTCGACCACAATTTCATTATTCGCCTTTGGAGCACGGCCCGAAACAAGGTGCATCTCGTTCATCTCAGCGAACGGTTCCCAGTCGACACCGTCCAACTGCTGAAGGCCGAATGTGCTTTTTGAATTTGAAGTGATGTATCGGATAACGGGAACGACGGAAGCCACGCCCTCGATCTGCATTAGGCGATCGGCATAAGCCGTCGGCAGCGGCGCGTTCGAACTGTCGTATGTCATCGCCCCGGGGCGGGTGAAAACGATCTCGGCCTTCCAGTTTGCCGCGCGTTTGGCCATGTCGTTGGACATTCCTTCGGTCAGTCCCGTGAACAACACGACGAGAACGACGCCGATGGCGACACCTAAAACACTTATTAAAGTTCGAAGGGGACGAACGGTGAGGTTTGCAATTATGAGCTCGAACATCTACTAAACGGTCTGCGAAACGCCGGTTTCTTCAAATTCATCTTGGCGCTTTGAACGTTTCATTGTCCAGACCAGCGGGAACGAGACAAGCTCAAAAACTATCCAGGGCATTTGTTTGATATCACGCCAAAACGATTGTTGGCTTTCATCCTTGACCAACAGAATGCCGCGGCGCATGGCGAATAGGTTAAACCCGCCTGAGACCACGGACGCCAGAACCGAAATAAGAACCGCAGTGGTTTTTCCCGTCGTGCCGGTAACCGAATCATAGGAAGACTGCAGGATCCACTCGCCAACGTGCATTACGATCGTCAGTATGAACGGGATGGTAACAACTGCATGCCAAGCAGGTTCGACCTTGCTGAAGGACTGAATTATCGAGCCGTTGGTTCCGCCGGTTATCGCGCGAAAGATAAATTGAACCGCCATCGCGCCGAGGGCCATTCGAAATCCCTGCTTTGTCGCCAAATAAGCCGCGAAGAAGATGGGAGCCCGGAACACCGAACTGATGATCGCAGACTTCCAGTTCCAGTTCAGCACCAAGGTGCGAAACGGATGGCGCAGGATCTCGAATGCCGCTCCGTAGATGGTGCGCGAGTTTTCAGGTGTAATGATGCTTTCGATCATGCGCAGAAGTTCACTACTTGTAGCAGAAATAAGATCTGCCTGACGACTTAACGAACTGGTTCCGAAGAAAGATTGCGGGAAATATCCTCGACGTCCGATGCCCAGAACTGCGATTCATCGATAGTCGAAGGAACGCGGTCTGCCCTGCTACGGGCAACTCTAAATAATAGCGCTATTTGCGGGCTGCCCAAAACCCCTAAAACGCGAATTGCTGCGCGCATCCAGAAAGGCCCCTTTTTTACGCCTAGATCGAATACAGAGCGAAGCCCTTTGCCGTCATCGACATCGAAGAACATACGCTGCATCCAGCGGGTTCGCTCTGCGCCCAATTGGGGATAGTGTCCCAGTATCTCTGCAAATGACTCCAGCTGGCGAGAGATCAAAGGTCGCTCATATTGCGGCATCAATACTATTTCGTTACGTTTTTCGTTACGGAGCTCGTCAGCGTATCCATCGAACGTGTCGGTGTTCGATATATTGATCACGGTGTTTGGCCTGCATCCATGACGGTCGCCGCCGGCAACCACCGGCAAGTCTAATGAATCCGCCATTTCGAGCGCAGCCTTGTTCTCGGACCAGGACCTGAAACCATTGATCTCGAACGCATGGATCCACCGTCCGTGAGTCTTCAAGAATTCGCCGAGTAGCCATTGATGGGTTTCGTTGCCCACCATTTCGATGTCCCATAAAGGATGATTCAGTACGATCAGTACCCCGGGCATCTCGTGAAGAAACGAAAACAATTCGTCCAATTTGCTTGCAGACCGGACAGACGGGTCGTCTGTATATGCAAGAAGGAGATTCGCGACGGCCGAGGGATCTCCGGGTGGCAAGTTGTGAATACCCAAATGAAAGAAACCGCGATCGAAGGGCACTGTCCATTCCATCGATACGGGTGCCCGCTCGGTTGGGTGGGCCGAATTCACGATCAGGTTTGCCTCGATCGAATCATGATCGGTTATCGATACGATCGCGTGGAGGCCCGCCTTGATCAGTTGTTCTTTTTCGGTCGCATAGACCAACTCCGGTGTCAGAGGCGGTGTCCAGTACGCGCTCGCGAAATCGATACATCGGCCCTCGCGCCTGCGATAATGCGTGTATTCGCGACGCCACATTTTCGCGATCAATGGTATCCGATCGGCGTAAACTGGAAGAAAATCAAGGCTTTCTCGCGAATGAGCGGTATGACAATGGAGTGATAGGCCGGTCGTCGCATTGGAAACCAGCTGATCGGATGTGGACAAAAGGTGCAGCCGTGTTCGCTTTAGAACCATCTAATTTCCAAGCGTAAGGGTTAAACGAGGATTCTAAACTAGCAAATCCCCACATATATGTAAATCAAAGTTGATCGAAGCTTCGCGCGCAATAAGACATTTGATCAGGCATTTTGCGGCCGCAGGATCTCTACGAAAAAGTCCAAAAAATGAACGGAAACCAAAAAAAACTGTCACATTGCATGAGTTTCTGGTGTCCTTCTCATAGAAAATACGGACAGATTCCTCACAGCGTTAAGGAGATACCATGATCAGTTGGCTTTATACGATAGTATTTGCGGGAATGCTTATATCGGACAGCATTGACAGTACGGCGCCCAACGTGCCGCCGGTGCCCGAGCAGCCCGTCGCTGTTGAGCTGCAGCAGGGCGATATCGTCGAGAAATTCACCCAAACCTACCCGTTGAATCCGAATGGCCGGGTCAACATTTCGAATATTAACGGCTCGATCACGGTCGACGCATGGGACCGAAACGAGGTTGCGCTTGAAGTTACCAAGATCGCGGACAGCCAGGAAACTATGGCCTTGGTGGAGGTCGAGATCACCGCGCAGCCGGATCATTTCCGGATCGAGACCGAATATCAGAATGGCTCCTACAATAACGGGTCGCCGTGGAATCGAAACCGGCGTCTCGAGGTCCAGTATCGCCTGAAGGTTCCCAGGGGAGCGGTTCTCAATGAGATCGGCAGTGTTAATGGTCCGATCTCGCTTTCGAATTTTACAAATATTATAAAGGCGTCCGCCGTGAACGGGAGTGTCGTCGCCACGAACCTGCGCGGAACGATCAAACTTTCCACCGTGAACGGCGAGGTCAAGGCCGGGTTTGACACTTTGAATCCAGGCACTTCTCTTTCGTTCGACACCGTAAACGGTAAGGTCAATATCGAGGTCCCTTCGGACATAAACGCAACCGTCAAAGCAGATTCGCTCAATGGCAGTATCACCAATGAATTTGGGCTACCTGTACGAAAAGGGAAACACGTTGGCCGTGACCTTCACGGGCGGATAGGTACCGGCGAAGTGCAGATCAAAATGAGTGCGGTAAATGGCGGGTTGTTTATAGGAAGAAAAAAGGACGGTAAATCGTCGAATCCAGTAACCAATTTGTTGAAAGCAACGGATGATGACGATGAGGATACGGAAGAGGTTTCGAAGGTCGATATAGCGCGGGCCAATCGGATCGCACAACGAGAGATGCATAGATCGACAAAGCTTACTGAGAAGGCTTTGAAAGATTCTCACAAGGACCTTGAGAAGATGAAACCTGAGCTCGAGAAGATAAAGATCGAAAATATCGAGATCGAGCCGAAACTCCTCAAAGACGTTATCGTCGAAGGCGTGAAACAGGCCGTTCCGGCAGCGCGTTTCAGTCAGGCTCTGTGGGCGGTTTCGCCCACCACTGTAGAACAGCGATCCAGATCGTTCGATGTAAAAGGCTCGCCGAAGGTTTCGATCGAGGGTCCTAATTGCAAGATCCGCGTACGCGGTTGGGATCAGCAAACCGTAAAGTATGTTCTTACGGAATCGAAGAGCGCCCGACACGAGCCTATGGTAATCCTGGAGAATGCCACCGAAAACTCCGTCATGTTGAAAGTTGTAGACAACAGCAAGACCAGAGCCGGCCTCCTGAATGGTGAGCGAACGGTTCGGCTTGATGTTTATGTGCCTCGAAAAACTGATATTCGTGTCGAGACCGAGAAAGAGATCCGCGTCGAAGGTGTTACCGGGCGCATCGATCTTTCCGGTGACGACGGCGCCGTCAGCGTTCGCGACTCGGCGGGAAGTTTGAAACTTACTTCGGGGGACGGTCTTGTTCGCGTGGTAGGCTTTAAGGGCTCGCTTGAATTGGAGGCGGTTGATGGAGAGGTCTATCTCGAAGGAGATTTTGATCGGATAGAATCGTGCGCCTCAGATGCCCATGTAACGCTTACCATTCCGGCTGATCGAAACGTCAGTATCTCAACGAACAAAGCCATCGAATCCGAGGGGTTGAATATCGTCCGGGAGAACGACCGAACCTGGCGGCTAGGCTCGGGCGGTGCGAAATACGATTTTGAATTTGCTGAAGGGCATCTCGTCGTGCGAAATCAGGCCGTGATCGAAACTAATTAGTTCCGGTTTTTAATGATTCTGAAACCTTTTGACTGGAGTCGCGTTTCAGTCAATGCCCCCGTTCGGTCAGTTTTTATTCCATTGTTTTTTCTGAACATCGGTTCTTAATCATGAATAAGTTTTTTACTCTGATCTGTTTATTGATGTTTGTTTCGGCCGTCAATTCGCAGTCAACTAGTAACCTTGCGCCTGCCAATACAAGCTCTTCAACACCGGCGACGAAGGACCCCAAGAAAGAAGTCAAGACAACGATCGAGATCCCGCCCGAAAAAGCGGCGCCGGTAAATGTTCCAAAGATAGGTATACCCATCAATATTGACGGTAAGATCGATGAAGAAGCATGGAAAACAGCGGCCGTTTTCAAAGATTTTTATCAAACGTCTCCGGGAAATAATATTGCTCCGTCAAAACCGACAGAAGTTTACATGATGTACGACGAACGCCATCTTTACATCGCGTTCAAGTGCTTCGATGAAAAGGACAAGATAAGAGCCACTATCGCGAAACGCGATGACGTATTTGGCGAGGATAACGTTCGGGTGTGGCTTGATACCTATGACGACCGACGTCGTGCTTATGTCCTCGGATTCAATCCTCATGGCATCCAGCAGGACGGCATCTTTACCGAAGGCCAAGGTGCGGATTTTTCGATCGACCTTGTTATGGAATCAAAGGGTGTGATCGAGGATTGGGGCTGGTCCGTAGAGGTGAAGCTTCCCTTCAAATCGCTTCGATATTCCGCCGGCAAAGGGAAGAGCTGGGGCTTTAACGCAGCTAGAAATATAGACAGGTTCAATGATGAATTCGATCAGTGGATGCCGGATGACCGCAATATTTCAGGTTTCCTGATCAAGAGCGGCCGTATCACGGGCATGGACGGAATCAAGTTCGAACGAACGCTTGAGCTTGTTCCGAGCATCACGGGAAGTCAGACCGGTCGACGAACCCAAGTCTTCGACATGGCGCCGGGGCAGAATTTTGGTTCAATGGTCGGCGACCGGTGGGTAAATAACCCGATCAAACAGGACATCGGAATCACGGTCAAATATACGCTTTCACCGAATGTCACGCTCGACGCGGCCTATAATCCGGACTTTGCGGAGATCGAGGCCGACTCCCCTGTGATCACCGCAAATCAGAGGTTTCCTATATTCTTCCAGGAGAAGAGGCCGTTCTTTCTTGAAAGTGCGGAGATCTTCCAGACGCCGTTGGCCATCTATCACTCGCGGACCATTGTCGATCCGGATTTTGCCGCGAAACTGACGGGTAAGATCGACAGGAATTCGTTCGGGTTGATGATCGCCTCGGATAAGGCTCCCGGAAATTTCAATATCGACGAACGCAATAATCCGTTACTTCAACCTGCCATCAGTGAGTTTCTCGACAAGAATGCGACATTCGGTGTTTTCCGTCTAAAACGAGATGTCGGGAAGGAAGACCACATCGGGTTTTTTGCTACTTACCGTAGTTTTCCTGAGCAGAAGAATTTTCTCGCCAGCTTCGATGCGGCCTTCAAATTGTCCCCAAAACTGAAGGCAAATTTTCAGGTGGTCGGTACGACTGCGAGACGGTGCTTTTTTGAGAACTCGTTTGAACCAGAAATTGACTTGGCTCAGGCCCAGCGAAATTCCGAGATCTGCGGAACAGGACGCGGAACTTTCGATCCGGCAAACGCCGAGTCAGCACCAAGCGTTTTCAATCAGTACCGTACAGGCAATGCCCTGGGGTATTACGCAAATTTCGACTACACGACCGATACGCGTGGGTGGTTCGCCGAGGTCGGGGGACGAACGAAAGACTTTCGCGCAGATGTCGGGTTTACAAGGCGAACGGATACGAACTTCGCGTTCTTTTACAATCGCATCAGCTCAAAGTCGAAGCCAAAAGGGAAAATTATCCGGGCGAACTGGGGCCAATTCACCGGGATCGATTACGACTGGTCGGGCCGGCTGCAGTCCTTCCGCGTAGGCTCGAACCTGGGGCTCTCGCTTCAGCGTACGATGTTTCTATTCTTTGAAGGCGGGGTTTCAAAAAACAATCTTTATGAAGAGGAGTTTGGTCTAAAGCGAATGCCGACACGGCCCGGTCGATTCTTCGGCGAAGCGACCCGTTCGACATGGCAGCACTTCATGTATGCCGAGATTAACCAAAATCTGAACAAACATTTCTACTATTATGTTTGGTTAAATGTCGGAAATAATTCCTACGATTTCTTTTTCCCAGCGCCCGTTCCCGGACAGATCGACCCCGGGCCCGGCAGGTCGATGGATGGCGAGATCTTCCTGCAATGGAAGCCGATAGACCCGTTGCGAACCTCGATCAGCTATCGAAAGAGCAGGCTCGTCCGAAACGATAACCGTATTCGTTCGTTCGACTCCGATATAGTTAGCGTGAAGACGACCTATCAGTTCACTCGCTTTATTTTCGCAAGAGTTCGGTTGGATTATTTGTCCGACGAGAGCAACTACGCAGGCCAGGCGTTATTCGGCTGGACGCCAAGTCCCGGGACGGCATTCTACCTCGGATACAATGATAACTTCAATTACAACGGTGTTAACCCGAACACCGGCCAATTCGAACCCGGGGTCGGAAGGAATCAAAGAACATTCTTCGTCCGGGCGTCGTATCTCTTTCGTAAGAGTTTCTAGGAATTCTTCCTCCTGATAGCACTTGGCGGTGGGCTCAAAAGGTCCGCCGCCTTTTTTCTTGAAAAAACTTCTTGTAAACCTTCAGGGTTTGATGTATAACTCTAAGCGGACAAATCGCTTCGAAACTTTCCCCTTTTACAATAACTTAGGAGGCCAAATGAAGCTAACACGTAGTTTATTAGCTCTCGCTGTCAATTTCTCTCTTATATTACCTGCCATTTTTGTTCTTCAAACTCAAACGGTATTTGGCCAAACGACGACGTCTACCGCGCTTCAGCGAGGATATCGAACAGGATATTCGGACGGGTATATGGCCGGATACCGCGACACTATCGACAGCCTCGACAAATCGATCACGCGCCATCGCGAGTATGAAGCGGCCGACCGCGCCTACAACAAAGATTTTGGGCAACTCGAAGACTATCGTGATGGATACCGACAGGGCTTCGAAAAGGGCTACGAGACAGGCTTTGAAAAGAGAACGTTCGATTCTACAACGCCGGCCGACATGAGTCGGAAAGGCCTAAACACAAATCCTTCTTCTGTATCACCCGTTGTAAGCGAGCCGCCGCCGCCACCTCAGGCGATTTCGACGGATCAAGATCAAACCACACCGCCACCGGCACCGATCGTAAATGAGAAAGACGAAACGATCACCGTTCAGAAAGTGAGCTACAGCGGTGATAGCATTGTCATTCCAAAGGACACTGAATTCGTGCTCGAACTTCAAAACGATATAAGTACCCAAACGGCTCGCGAGGGCGAAAAATTCACCGCAACGGTGGTCTCACCGTCAGAGTTGCAAGGAGCGGTCGTCGAAGTCCGTGTTGAAAAACTGCAACAGCCGGGGCGGATCAAACGCCCTGCCGAGCTTCAGTTGGCCTTTGAGCGTATCGTCATAAGCGGCGAGCGCTGGGGAAACTTTAGTGGGATGCTTGTCGAAGTAATGCCTATTCAGGGCGACAATGTTCGCCGTGTGACTGACGAGGGAACGGCAATTGGACAAAGCTCTATCAAAGGCGACGCGACCAGGGTAGGTATTTCCACGGGTGCAGGCGCTGGAATTGGTGCCGTCGCGGGAGGGCCCATCGGTGCTGCTGTTGGAGCTGGTATCGGAGCCGCCTTCGGCATCGGCTCGGCAATGATCGAGCGCGGAAAACACATTCGGCTGAACAAAAACCAGCAGCTAAAGGTGCGGTCTTCATACGAAGTTAATATCAGGTAGAGAATCGATCGAGTGCTGATCCGATGCGCCGCGGCCCGCTTTTTTGGTCGCGGCTTTTTTGTAATAATGACTGCAACTGCTTGAGTCCGTTGACCGTCTTAGCTAAGATATAAGATTCAGAAGGTTATAGAAATCGACCTATTGGTAACCAAAGATGAGTACAGGAACTGAAACAACAGCAGC
>DATFEW010000196.1:0-3875 GCA_035250805.1 Pyrinomonadaceae bacterium | reverse complement strand
AACGTTAAGACCGTTCGCGTCAAGGATGAAAAGATCCTCAACGCGACGATGGCAATTATCGATGGCCCCGCGAAGGTTGTTGGAAGGATCGAAGGCACGGGAACAGCGGGTTTCGTCGTAAACCACACGGCCGAAAGTGCCAATGCGCAGCTTCGCTATCGCTTGAAAGACGTAAAAATGTCTGTTGCGGACGCGGCATTCAAGGTCGGCGATAAGAATTTTCATCCCGGTTCTTTCATCATCAGATCCGAAGGAAATCCAGGAGATCTCAGAGCAAAACTTGAAACAGAAGTTACTCAACTCGGATTGACAGCAACGGCTCTTGATAAGATCCCGGATGTTGCGAACCACGCGGTAGGCGTTCCGCGTGTTGCGCTTGTTCATACCTGGCTCAATACACAGGATGAAGGCTGGTACCGTGTCGAACTTGAGCGACTCGGGATTCCGTACGACTACGTTTCCGATCAGGACATCTCGCGGACGCCAAACCTTCGTTCGAAGTATGACGTGATCATCTTCGGCCCTATCCGCACGAGCGCGCAGAATATTGTACGGGGCGTTCCGAAATTCAGCGAATCGGAAGCGCCGATCCCGTGGAAGAAGAGCGACTTGACGCCGAACATGGGATTGTCTCCCGACCATACGGACGACATCCGCGGCGGGCTGGGAATACAGGGTGTTGCGAACCTCCAGGAATTCATTCATGCAGGAGGTTTATTTATCACTATTGCCGACAATGCATCACTGCCGATTGATTTTGGAATGGTAAGCGGCGTTTCGATCCAGCCGTCAACAACGCTTCAGGCACGTGGGGCCGTTATGAACACGGTCTTCGCTGACCGAAAGAGTCCGATCGCATACGGCTACGACGAGAGAATGGCGGTCTATTTTAATCAAACTCCGCTTCTTCAGGTCGCGGCGATCGGCGGCCCTGGCGGAGGCGGAGGCGGCGGGCAGCAAGGCAGCGGAGCAGGACGGCCGACGGGCCGTGGTGGCGTTGATGACCCCGATGTCGTTCAGGGACGGCCTCCGATGGCACCCCCGGGGCCGGTCCCGACGCCTGATCCGGCGAATATTCCTCCGCTGGAATCTCGTCCTCGGGTAGTCCTTCGTTTTGCTCCGGAAAAGGAGTTGCTTGTTAGCGGAATGCTCGCAGGCGGCGCCGACCTTGCCGGCAAGGCGGCCGTGGTGGACGTTCCGGTCGGCAAAGGTCACGTCGTAATGTTCGCAAACAATCCGATGTGGCGGCACCAAACGCACGGAAGCTTCTCGCTGCTGTTCAATGCCATTCTGAATTTCGACAGTCTGGGAATCGGACGGGCGGAACCGCGGCCGGCCGGAACGCCTCGGGCCGGGGATGAAGAAGAACAGTAGCATTTCCCGATACTCAAGCAAAGAAATGGCAGGGGCAAATATCCTGCCATTTTTTATCGCGAATTCGTCGGTTTTAGTTTAGTGTCGGCCCGCCAGCTTATCGTGGTTTCTCCGGCAAGATCAACGGGCAAGTCGAAAAACGAATGTGTGCTTTCGTTGGCCGATAATACGACCTTTTGCCCCGAGGAAATGTCCTCAAAGCGGAAGTTTCCGAACGAATCGGAGATCGTTGTGTGTTGTGTGCCGTAAGCTTCGGTCAGCGTCACGGTCGTCCTGGGCATTGCCCGATTCTCTGGATCCAATACCTTGCCAACGATGGATGTCGTCGACACCTGTGATAACTTGCCCGGGTCCGGATCCGTTTCACCGGCGGCGACCCGTTCGTGGTCAAGGTTCAATGCCGAGCTGTGTATGTCCTCGTGGGTTTGGGCAAAAGCGTTCGGATCGACCACTATTACGACAGCACAAACAAACAGCCAGCAGGCCACAAAGGTTACAGTCAAGCTTCTGTGGAATTTATTCATCAGGTTAAGTATTAATTGAACTTGAAAAGCAATTCAAGGACAAGGCTTTGGATTAGAACATTTTCGCGATGAACGCGTAAAATAACATCAAGCAGTTCAAACCAAGGAGATTCCCGTCATGTTGAAGTATTTAACTCTTACCACGGCCGTGGTTGTGCTCACGCTTATCGTGTCAAGCTCTGCCTATCCCCAACCGGCCAACGGACCAACTGAAATGAAACCACCTATTGCAAAGAAAGTGCCCAAGGTCTTAAAGATCCACGGATACGAGATCACCGACAACTACGCCTGGCTTCGCGACCGGAACGAAAAGAAGGACCCTGAGATAATCAAGTATCTCGAGGCTGAGAATGCATTCACCGAATCGCATATGGGCAAGCACAAGCCGTTTGCCGATGCCTTGTACAAGGAAATGCTCGGCCGCATAAAGCAGACCGATCTGAGCGTGCCGGTGAAGATGGGCGAATACTGGTACTTCACAAAAACCGAGGAAGGGAAGCAATATCCGACCTATCTACGCAGCCGATCGAAAGATGGCAATGACGCACAGGTTCTTCTCGACCAGAACGAAATGGCCAAGGGCCACAAGTATTTCGCTATCGGTGCGTTCGAGCCTAGCGACGACGGCAACCTGCTCGCGTTTTCGACCGACACGACCGGATATCGGCAGTACACGCTCCAAATCAAGGACCTGCGCACGGGCGCGCTTCTGCCTGACAAGATCGAGCGCGTTACGTCGACAGAATGGACGCCGGACGGCAAGTACCTTTTCTATGGACAGGAAGATCCGGTCTCGAAACGTAACGACAAGATCTTTCGGCATACGGTCGGTACCAACAAGAACGATTTGATCTTCGAAGAAAAAGACGTGCTTTTTGAACTCGGAGTAGGCCGTTCGCGCGACAAGAAGATGTACTTTATCAATTCCGGCGCAGCGACGATGAATGAGGCACGCTATCTTTCCGCGGAAAACCCGCTCGGCGAATGGAAAGTGTTGACCCCGCGACGTGAGAATCATGAGTATTTCGCAACATTCGATAACGGCGAGTTTTACATCCTGACAAACAAAGATGCCGAGAATTTCAAAGTTGTAAAGGCCCCGGCGAATGATCCTTCGGAGAAGAGCTGGGCCGATTTCATCCCGCACAATTCTGCGGTTAAGGTCGATAACATCAGCTTTTTCAAAGACCATGCCGTTGTTTCCGAGCTCGAGAACGGCCTGGAATACATCCGTGTGATGGATCGAAAAACCAAGCGTGCGCCGGCCCGCATAAAGACGCCCGAAACTGTCTACACGATGGGACTTTCGAATAATCCGGAATACGATACGCCCTCGATCCGTTACAACTACTCGTCGATGGTCACGCCGAATTCGACATATGAGTTCGATCTCAAGACGCGCCAAAGCGAGTTGATAAAGCAGCAAGAGATCCCGAGCGGGCACGACAAGGCCAAGTACGAAACGACACGTGTTTGGGCGACGGCGCGTGACGGCGTAAAGGTCCCGGTCTCGATACTTATGAAGAAGGGAACCAAGCTCGACGGCTCATCGCCGATGCTGCTTTACGCGTACGGTTCATACGGAGCGTCGATGACGCCCGGGTTTTCGACCAACCGCCTCTCGCTCGTTGATCGCGGGATGATCTATGCGATCGCTCACATTCGGGGCGGGAGCGAGCTTGGCGAGCGTTGGCGGCAGGACGGCCGGATGTTCAAGAAAATGAACACGTTTCACGACTTCATCGATTCGGCTAAATGGCTGGTTGCGAACAAGTACACATCAAGCGATCGCCTCGTTATTCAAGGCGGTTCTGCCGGCGGATTGTTGATGGGTGTGGTTGTGAACCAATCTCCGGAAACGTTCAAAGCTGCGATCGCGCAGGTGCCTTTCGTTGATGTGATGAACACCATGATCGACGATACGCTGCCGCTGACAACCGGCGAATGGATCGAGTGGGGAAATCCGCGTGACGACAA
>DATFEW010000192.1:0-6719 GCA_035250805.1 Pyrinomonadaceae bacterium | reverse complement strand
AAAAGAGACTCAAATCCCCCGAGGAAGCACGGAAATATCCCCCTCTAGAAGTACCTTAGCGGTCGGAGGGCCGACGTTTAAGACATAACATGAGTTAGCTTTCTAACTCTTTCGTTTATAATCTTTACACCAATAGCCTTACGTATCACATTAAGACACTAATGGAAATTGAAACGCAGCGCCCCACCGTGGCCCGAATCGATCTTAACGGGCTAGCCCAAAATCTTCATTCAATACAAAACTTTATCGGTGAAGGCGTCAGGATCATGGGCGTGGTCAAGGCGAACGCGTATGGCCACGGTGCGGTCGAGTGCTCGCGGCGGCTTGAAGCGGAAGGTGTAGACTGGCTTGGCGTCGCGACAGTTGAGGAAGCGGTCGAGCTTCGCGAAGCGGGAATAAACTCTCCGATCCTATGCTTTGGCAGTTTTTGGCCAGGGCAGGAGCAGATATTGTTCGATCACGATATAACTGCCGCGGTCTTCGACCTCGAACGAGCAGCTTTGCTTAATTCCAAAGCTCTGCAGTTAAAAACCCCAAAAAACGTTCATATCAAAATCGATACCGGTATGGGACGGGTCGGTGTTCCCTTTCGGGATGTTGCCGAATGGGCCGAGGAATTTCGTCGGTTCGAAAATCTGCATGTCGAAGGCTTGATGACACACTTCGCTGCGGCCGACGATCTTTCGGATGAGTACACAAACGTTCAGATGCGGCGCTTCGCCGAAGCGGTATCGGCATTTCATGAAAAGGGTTTTCGTCCGACCATTCTGGACATGGCTAATTCCCCAGGGGCTGTCGCTCACAATGATTCTCGCGCAACAATGATCCGAGTAGGCGGAATTCTTTACGGGCTTGGGGACGACGTATTGCCGAAAGGCGTGGCAAAGCCAAACTTACAACCCGTGATGTCTTTGCATGCCGAGATCGCGTTCATAAAGACGGTACCCGCCGGGGAGAGTATCGGTTACGGACGGACCTTCGTAACCACGCGTGAATCCATGATCGCGACATTGCCCATTGGATATCATGACGGCCTGAGCAGATCTCTCTCAAACATCGGACGCGTTATTGTGAATGGCCATTATGCTCCGATCGTCGGCCGCATCTCGATGGATTGGACGACCGTCGATGTGACCGACGTTCATGGAGTTGGGGCCGGGGATACGGTGACACTGATCGGGGCTCAAGGCGGTGCCACGATCAAAGCTGAGAGTATTGCTGCGGAAATAGCTACGATCTCTTATGAAGTAACGTGTAGCATCGATCCGAGGGTTAGACGGGTTTATGTTTCTTAATTAAGCCGGAATCTCGCACCCGGAGGGGTGTTGATCCCTATCCAAGCGCGGCTCACAAACTAGCGCGGGTCTTCCCTTTCCTGACCTCTTACCGTAAAGTGCGATAACATTCTCTAAGATCCACGTACGAGTGCGTTTTATGTAGCAGCGTCGTTTCTTCGTTATCCGGATGCGGTCACTTATCGACTTCGATTGGAAATGGTTTTTTGTCCGGCTCTATGAGCGGTCGTTTGAAACGGACCTGTTCAACCGTGCGGCTCAGGTAGCGTTCTATTTCTCTTTTTCTCTTTTTCCGTTTCTCCTCTTCCTTGTCAGCCTATTCGGTTTGATCCTGGAATCGACGGACGCCTTACGGCGCGAGTTGTTCGCTTATTTCGCGCGAGTACTGCCCAACGCAGCATTTGAGCTTGTTCGAACGACCGTAAATGAGATCTCCACCGGCAGTACCAGCGGTTATATAACCCTCGGACTCGTGATCACTCTTTGGTCCGCTTCGGCCGGCGTCGACAGCATTCGAAGCGCTTTGAACGCGATCTACGATCTTCCCGAGACGCGGTTTTGGGGCAAAATAAAACTGCAATCGCTCGCTTTGACGGTGTTAGTCGTGATATTGGTCGCTCTTGTACTTGCTTTCTTTTTTATCGGCTGGCGTCTGGTGCAAATCGGATTAGCAGCCGCCGGCTTGCAGGTCACTTCACCGCTGCTTCTCGTTTCGATCCAGTGGATTGCCGTAATTCTTGTTCTGTTGTTTGCGTGCGAAGTTATATATAACCTGTTGCCGAATTTCAAAGTTCATCGCTGGATCTGGATCACCCCGGGATCTGTAGTAGCGATATTCGTTTGGATCGCTTTGATCAGCGGTTTTCGGCTTTATCTTACTTATTTCGATTCTTACAACCGGACTTACGGATCGCTCGGCGCGGTGATCATTCTTATGTTCTGGCTTTATTTGACGAGCGTTGCGCTGTTGGTCGGCGGGGCGATCAATGCTGTACTTGCTGAGAAGCCCAAACAGAAAAAGCAGCCTCCGGAATGATTTATGGATATTAAGATCGGCGACACGTTCGCGAAATCTCGTTTAGTGACCGACGAACTCATACGTGCGTTCGCCGAGCTTTCAGGCGATCATAACCCGATCCACCTGGACGAGGAATATGCCGCGGGAACTCGTTTCGGCAAACGAATTGCACACGGTATGCTGAGCGGGGCTTTTATTTCCGCGGTTCTCGGTTACGAATTTCAAGAGAGACGTATTGTATATCTTTCGCAAACGATGCGGTTCGTTTTTCCCGTTTTTATAGGCGACGTAATCACAACTACAGCGACGGTAAACCAAATTCGAGAGGAAAAAGGCATCGTTAAGCTCGACACTGCTTGCTCGAATCAAGACGGAAAAATCGTGGTTGAGGGCGAAGCTCTCGTGATGATCCTTAACTGAGACTTGACGTACTGAATCGATCAGTAGGAATCGATCGAGATCTCAGATGCGGCGCGCAACAAAGCTTCGCGCATCTCGCCCGCCGTTCGCCAGCGAAGATCGACTTGTTTCGCGAGTGCAGTCTCTACTACCGCCGCTACCTTCAGCGGCACCTCAGGCACTCGGGTTGTAATGGGAATGATCGGCTTCTCAAAAATGGCCTTCACGGTTTCCGAAATACCCGCTTTCGGGCTTATATCAAGGGCATGAGCGCCCGTGATCAAGCTGTAGGCGGTCATACCGCAAGCGTAAATATCCGATGGCGGGCGCACTTCCTTGAAATCCCGGACTTGTTCAGGCGGCATATACGCGATCGTGCCCGCCACGTCGCCGACCATCGTCACGCCGCTCATACCAGTTTGCTTGTAGCTTTTCGAAAGGCCGAAATCGGTCAGCTTGGCGACGTAATTGGGGAACGTTCCATCGACCAGAATATTCTGTTCCTTAATATCGCGGTGTACGAATCCCTGCGAATGCGCGAAGTCGAGAGCCGCGAGCGTCTGTTCCATTATCTTTACGACTTCCTTATAACTGAGCTTCCCGCCGCGCATTTTCGCAAGCCGAGACGCGTCCATCCCGCTTACGTATTCAGTAACGAGATAGACAATGCCGTTATGCGTACCGTGTTCGATATAGCTGACGATATTTGCATGCTTCAGCGTCGCGGCCACCTCGATCTCGCGCATGAATCGCTTAAGAGACTGCTCGCTAACCGCCACCTCCGGTAAAAGGGTCTTGATGGCGACCGCACGGCCATTCTGGACGTGTCGGGCGAGCATCACACTGCCCATGCCGCCCTGGCCGAGCACACGCATCATTTCGTAATTCGGGATCGGCTGCGGATTCTTTTTCAATTTGTCGCGACACTCTTCGCAGACATACGAAAGCTTCGCATCCGGACGTGAAGACTCGGCCTTGGCCGGCACACCGCAATTTAAACAGGCGATGGTTATTAGAGAAGGTTCGGTCTTTTCGGATACCTGGATGCCGGCCGCCGTGACCTCGTAATTGTCAGCCTCGACTGCGACTTCGAGCACGGTCTCACCACCTTGTATCCGGTCACCATGCTTAAGGTAGGAGGTTTCCACGCGAAGCCCGTTGACGAAAGTTCCATTGGTCGATCCGAGATCGCGCAGAAACGCCTGCGGTGGTGCGATCTCAATGAGGCAGTGATGGCGCGAGAAAAAACGGTCGTGAGGCAGGCAGAACTGTGAGTCCTCACTTCTGCCGATCATGAACGTGTCGTGCTGTTCGAATGAAAATGTTCGTCCCGTTTGTGGGCCGGCAACGACATTAAGGGTTACACGCATTCGTAGTGAATAATTGCCTGTTTCCGGTCTGAATTAAGGTCCTTGGATTATGCTACCACCAATGAGCAAGAGAACGTAAATAACCCAAAAAACGAGAAATGCGATCCCTGTGGCTATGCCCCCGATAGCAAACCCGCGGCCGCCATACCGTTCCGGATCCTTCTTATTCTGCACAAGGGCGACAATCCCCGTGATGATCGCCGCCGGGCTGAGAATGAATCCGATAGAACAGCAGAAGCCCAGAATGCTACAGAGGCCGGCAACAAGCGAAACAATTCCGAGGGTTGGATTTGGTGAAGCAGGGGTCGTATAGGAACTAAAGATCTGGCCCTGCGGTGGTTGATATCTAACAGGCGGAGATGCAGGCGGATTCCAGCCGATCGGGTTAGTAACTCGCGACTGGTCGAGAACAACGGTCGGAGGCGAATCGTCCTGGCGTGGCGATCTCTGGTCACCAAAAGGTGATGAATAAGAAGGCTCTGTTAACCTGGAAAGCAACTCGCCATCATTCAGACAAAAATTAATGTCGGGGTCTGTATAGGATTGTCCGCATTTCGGGCAACGCTTCATATCGAAGAAGGATCACTTTCTGATCTCAAGCTTTGAGAAAGCGGCGCGCACGCCGTCACCCGAATACACGCCGGGAACGCCTCCCTTGTAGCCATAGGTGTTGCTTATTGACGTTATCCGTTCATCGTTGATGTAAAGCTCGATGTTGCCGTTCTTGTCTCGGACCTCAAGGACGTTGGGCTGGTCGCCGTCCTTGATGACGCTCGAATTCGTCCACTTGATAACTATCGGTTCGTCCTGCGGGACATGGCGAACCACACGATATCTCTTCTTCTTGGAATCAATAAGGAAAGCGTATCCTTGCTGGAGCGGCATTGGATTGCTGTGAAATACGAGGCCATAGCCCATCGACGAATCCGCATTGTCGACATTTCGAACCGTGATGCGTGTATTCGCATTTTCGGTTGTATAGTTTCGGGGAGCGACCAGCACGTAGTAGTACGCCTTGCGCTTAGCACTCATGATCAATTCGCTCCCGGTGTAGTCGGTATTTCCGTAGGTGGTATCTGTCTGGACCCAACGCGAAAGATCCACCGTCTCCAAACTGGTTCGTCCATCGGACGGAGGCGCTGTGTTAGATCGGGTAGTCGAAGTGTTAGAAGGAAACGTAGACGTATTACTAGCCGTATTGCTGTCGGAAGGCTCGGCATTGTAAATCGCCAATCCCAAGAATCCTACGACACCCCCGCCGCATAAGAGCAGTCCAAGCCCAAGAAGCCCGACAATCCATAACCACGCTTTCGAAGACTTTTTCTTTGGCTGCACCGAATACTGAGGCTGCTGTTCCCAACTAGTCTGAACCTGCTGCTGAGGAACAAAGCCGCCAGGATTGGTTCGCGGGGGCACCGAAATCCCTGGACCCGGACTGGTCGGCGGAGGTGCCTGCATCATTACCGTGGGTGGTGCGTCTCCCTGGGAAAGAGTTAGTACCGAACCATCTTCAAGACAGAAATTCAGACCGTCGTCGGTGTAAGTTTTACGGCAAGTTGGGCAGATCTTCATTCGAATTTCCTCAAATTGCGGGCGAATCAGCGCACAAGTTCAAGCCATTATAATCATTTTAGCCCTGAAAGTTATAACGAAGTCCAGGAGGAATTGTTCCGGCTGCTGTGATCAGACCATTGTGTGTCCACAGCGGCCGCAGAATTTGATGTGCGGCGGATAGGCTCCGCCGCATTGGCGGCAAATGCGTTCGGCCTGTTGAGGAAGGATCCGATTTGTGTTTGTTACGAAACCGGTCGGCCGCGACAAGGGCGAGGTTGAAAGGGACGGCATGCTCAAGCCGCAGCGGCCGCAGAATTTTGAATTTTGCGGCAAAGGCGTGGAACACCGAGGGCAAGGGAATGAACCTGCGGTTTCCCCGGGGCTGATCACCACAAAAGAGCGGTTGCCGCAACGGCCGCAAAATTTCACACCTTCTGCAAAACGCGAGTTACAACTGGAGCAAGCGACAATACCGGGCATTACGCTCGAGTGAATCCCTCCGCTGCTGCCGCCTTGCGACGAAGAGGGTTGACTGGGAGTTCCTTTGATCTCGCGAAGCTGAGCCTGGATCACCTGTTCGTTCGCGCCTTCGCGAACCTCGATCACGCGTTCGTCGTCCCGTTCCCCGGGTTTCGAAACGCGAAGAATGTGCTGCCCCGCAGGAACGTCCGTTAGAACTACGCGGCCCGAACGTCCTATGCTCCCCTTCCGTTCGTCGTTTACATAGACCTCGGCCCCGATCGGAGCCAGCACTACCAGACGGGACATGCCGGCACGTTTTGTTTCATCGACATCTTCTGCGGCGTCCTCGAGCTCTTCGATCCAGCGGGCGACCGATTCGTGCCGAGCCTGCGGCTCGATCTCGAGCGACCTCATTATTACCTTTTCGACATCGGCAGGAATATCGGTGCGCAAAGTCGAAAGCGGCGGCGGCTTGTGCATTATTTTCTGCATCACAAGCTGCATCATATCGCCGGAAAACGGGGTTTTGCCCCCGAGCATCAGGTACGCGATCGTGCTAAGCGCATAAACGTCGGCCCGCGCGTCTACGCCTACCTCGGGCTGCATCTGTTCGGGAGACAT
>DATFEW010000062.1:0-3440 GCA_035250805.1 Pyrinomonadaceae bacterium | reverse complement strand
GACCGCCGACAAAGAATCGTCGAGGATAAGTATCCGCGGATCGCGCATCACGGCACGCGCGATCGCCGCCCGCTGTTTTTGCCCTCCGGAAAGGGTTATGCCGCGCTCGCCGACAAGCTGTTCGTATTGTTTCGGAAAGCTGCGGATGTCGTCTGTAAGGCCGGCGGCAGCGGCAGCGGCCTCAACGGAGATTGAACCGCCGAGACGCCGAGACGCAGAGGAAGACCTGGCGGCAGGTGAATGCGAATCAGCGTGAATTCCGCCGGAATCATACGGAAGCATCAGTTCTCTATTTTCCTCGGCGCCTCCGCGTCTCTGCGATAAATCGTCTTTCACGCCGAAGGCGATGTTCCCCGCCAGCGTATCGCTAAACAAAAAAGTCTCCTGCGGAACAAAACCGATCGCCCGCCGCAGTTGGGAGATGGGAAAGTGCCGTACGGGCTTACCGTCGATCAATACGCTGCCTTCGGGAGCGTCGAGCAGGCGCGGGATGAGGTGCATCAGCGTGGATTTTCCGCTGCCCGTCTTGCCTACAAACGCCACGGTCATTCCCGGCTCGATCTCAAGATCCACATTCTCAAGAACAGGTTTTCCATTGTAGGAAAATGTAAGGCCGCGAAATTCGACGCCGCCTTTGACGGGGGATTGCTCGCGAGCATTGGCACTATTCCCGATCGACGGGATGGTTTCGAGGATCGCGTTAAACCGTTTTAGTGACGCGGTCCCGCGTTGGTAAAGATTGACGACGTATCCAAGTGCGATCAGGTACCAGATCATTCGCTGAAGATACAAGATGAACGAGGTGAAATTTCCCGCCGTGATCTCGCCTCGCACCGCCATCGGAATGCCCGCGGCAACGATAATCACGAATCCAAGCCCGATAAAGAAAAACAGCATCGGCCGCATTGCCGCAGCATATTTTACGAGCCTTAGATTTTGCCCCGCGTATTCTTTGTTCAATTCTTCAAAACGTCCGATCTCCGCTGCTTCCTGCGCGTACGCACGCACGACGCGCACACCGGTCAGATTCTCCTGCGCACGTGCGGTAATGTCCGAGAAAAATTCCTGGATCTTTTCGAACCGCGTGTGTATCTGTCCGCCGAGATATTTCACCGTCAGGGAAACAAAGGGCATCGGAATAAGAAGCAGCAAAGTCAGCTGGACGGAAATATTCAGAAGTATCGGAAGCACGATCGCCAGTGCGAAAATCGCCTGAAAACTGTAAAGGATCATCGGCCCGACGATCTGTCGAATAGCCGAGAGGTCGTTCGTCGCGCGCGCCATCAGGTCGCCGATACGGTTGTTGTGAAAGAACTCGAGCGGCTGGTGCACAAGTGCAGCGTAGAAATCGTTTCGCATATCGAATTCGATATGTCGCGAAGTATTTATTAGGAGCCGGCGTTGAAGGAACAGAAAAATGCCGCTCATCAGGCTTGCGCCAAGGATCACGAGTGGATAGTAAACGACCTTTTCCCAGGTCACACCGGCCGAGTAATCGTCGATCGCTTTGCCGACCAGATATGGAACAAGCAGGCCGAACGCGAGCGAGACCGCGATCGACGCAATGCCGGCAAGTAGGTGCCACTTGTATGGGCCGAAATAGCGGGCGAATTTGCGTAATTGTTCCATTAGGATTCTGTGGCTAGAACTTCGTATAGGTCGAAAGGGCCGTTGCTACCAGTTTTCCTTCACCGTTCGCGACCTCGGCCGAAACCGTAAAAATACGCTTTCCGGGCCTCACGACCTTCGCCGTGCAGATGGCGGGGCCCGCCGTGTGCGGCCGGAGGTAGTGTATCGTCAAGTCTATCGATGCGGTCGGCTCGGTATCGTTTAGCATGGTTCGGATCGCGAATGCCATCGCCGTGTCGATCAAGGTTGCGGTCACGCCTCCGTGGAGCACGCCGAATGGCTGACGCAGATCGTCGCGCATTTCGATCTTTAGCACGGCCTCGCCCATCTGCAAGTCCACGAACTCCATTCCCAGCAACCCCGACAGCGGGAGGCGGTTGATCGCATCGGCGGTACGCCGCTTATGTTCTTCGGTTATCTCCTGATCGGGCATCGGATTTGACAAAACGTTGCGAAACGCTGAATTTTAGCATAACGAAATTCCGATATGAGTTTGAGGCGTTGGCAAACGAAATTTGTGATCGGCGGAGCGGCCCTGTTGCCGGTGGCGCCGTTCTTGTTTGTTCAGGGTCAGATCGCACGATGGAAGGTCGGTGTGCTGCCGGGAGCGGCCGGAGCGACGGACGGGTGCGTCGGGAATGGAGAGGGCGAACCCGCTAGGCTTTTCGTGATCGGTGAATCGACCGTTGCGGGACTCGGAGCCCGGACGCATGAGACTGCGTTAGCGGGTCAGTTCGCAAAGCAGTTGAGTAAGCGGATCGACCGGCCTGTTTCATGGCTCGTCGTAGGCAAGAATGGTGTTACCGCTCGTAGGACCATTGACGAACTGTTACCCCAGATGCCGGAGGAACAATTTGACTATATCCTTGTCGGGCTCGGCGGAAACGATGTCATGAAACTCAGCAGTCCAAAGAAATGGCGGCGTGATATGACGGAGCTCTTGACTATCCTGCGCAAAAAGAACCCTGACGCGGCGATCTTTCTTTCAAACTGCCCGATGATCAAAATGTCACCCGCGATCCCCCATCCAACCAAGGCGGTCCTCTGGCAACTATCGCGGATGCACGACGCGAACGTTCGCGATTTTACAGCCGAGATGGAACGGGTCTTTTACTATCCGCAGCCTGCCGACGTGGCGCTCGATGGATTTTTCGCCGACGGCATCCATCCCTCGGAACAGGGCTACGCGGACTGGTCGGCAGCGATGATGAAATACTTTGACGCGCATTACGAATGGCAGAACCACAAGCCCAAATAAACGACCTCTCCGAATTCCTCGACCGGCATCTCGAATGGCTCGCGGTTCGCGAAAACGGCCGTATGCTGCCATTTCTGAGATGGGAGATCGACGTCGAAATTTCTAATGGCAGGTCTACGCTCGCGTTCGTCGATGAGGGGGGCCTGACAACATGGCGGATAAAGCACGTGGAGATCGATTGCACCGAGGTTGTCGTTCGGCTCGAGTCAAAGATCCGAAATGAATCTGAATCGGTTCGGTTTGTTCCGCGCGAGTCCGCCGCCGAGCTTCGAGCGAACATCGAACTTGCCCGGCTGGAGAAGGCGAATGAGATCGCAGAGATCTTCGCCGCGAGCAAACCGGGAACGAAGATCATCCGCGTTTCATTGAACGTCGAGAACGGCCGTATCGCGCAAATTGAGATCGAGAACCGGGATAAGGTCCGATCGGCAGTTATGGCAGACGTTACCGCGAGCCTGACGCATGAATCGATTCTCGCCTCTGCGCTGAAGTGGCAGGACAAGCTCTCGATGCGGCGGAAGAACCCTATTAGAACCGTTGGTATCATTGGGGA
>DATFEW010000162.1:0-16184 GCA_035250805.1 Pyrinomonadaceae bacterium | reverse complement strand
TGCTTGATGCCGATCTGTTTGTAAAGTATCGCTCACCGGAAAAGGCATACGCCCTGCTTCGCGAATCGCTCGAGAAAAGCCCCCGGTCCATAGACCTCCGCGAGAAGCTTCGGGATATCTGTATCAAACAGAAGAATTTGAACGAAGCCGCAAAACAGTGCCTGGCTCTGGTTTCGCTTTATATCGGCCGCGAGGACTTCGACATCGCCTACGATCGGCTCCAGGAGGCTAAATTGCTCGACCCGCGGATCTCCGTCGCACCCGGCCTGGAAGCCATCCGCCGTGCCCGCCGCCCTGATTTTGCCACCAACCGCGACCGCTCGCCGCAAAAGGTTAGAACCGACACTACCTTCGCCGGAAACATCGGCTATGTAAGTATTTTTGACGCCGTGCAGGTGATCGAAAACGCAAAAATGACAGGCTTGATGGTGCTGAAATCGGACCTTCACCTGGCGACCGTGTCATTCAATGAAGGCAGGATCGTCGACGCCGAATGCAACGGCCGTAATGGGACACTCGCTTTTCGCGATATTATCGAGATCAACAGCGGTACCTTTGAATTTTCGACTTCGGAGAATGAATTTGCCGTCATTATCAACGTTTCAAGTAATACAAATTTCCTTCTCGATGTACTCACAGAGCTGGACAACGAACGTGCAGAGCAGCAGGGCCTGCGCAAGGGAGAGTAAACCAAGCTAAGGGAAATTGCCGTCCACGGCGTTCAAGAAATCATTTGACTTCAGAGGCTAACTAACCCCAAAATATAGTGCTGTCTCCGACAATCAGCACTATAGAATGTTTAAGCTCCAACGGCTCGAAATTACGGGCTTCAAATCCTTCGCGGACTATACAGAGATAGTTTTCACCGGCAACGGCATCACGGCGGTCGTCGGGCCGAACGGCTGCGGCAAATCGAACGTATCGGATTGCATTGCGTGGGTACTAGGCGAGCAACGTGCGAAATCGCTGCGTGGCGGCGAGATGAAGGACGTTGTCTTTCAGGGCACCAAAAACCGCAAGCCCTCCGGAATGGCAGAGGTCGTTCTGCACCTCGTTCGGGGCGAAGATGAATACGAGACCGAAGCCGACGAGCTTGGTGATATCGATGAAACGTTAAACGAACTGGACGAGCACGCGGTCGATGTCGATGCCCTTGAGGCTGAGACGATCGAGGAATTTCAGACCGAGCTTTCTGATACGGCTATTCAAACCAACGGCAACGGATTTCACGACGCCGATCTCGAGGTTGAAAAGGTACAGGCGGCACAGGTCGGGTCCGTACAAACGGTCGAGCGTGTCGTAAAGACAAAACGTCACTGGCGTCCACGGTCGTTCGCCCTCGATTTTGCACCGGGCGAAGCTGTTTCGGTTACACGCAGGCTTTATCTTTCAGGTGAGAGCGAATACCAACTCAACGGCAAAACGTGTCGACTTCGCGACATCCAGGACCTCTTCGCGGGGACAGGCCTTTCGGGAGCTCACTACGCGATCATCGAACAAGGCCGCATTGGCCAGATCCTGTCAGCCAAACCCGCTGACCGCCGCAGCCTGATCGAGGAAGCTGCCGGTATCTCGAAATTTCGAACGCGCCAACGTGCTGCCGAGGCCCGTTTGGAATCAGCAAAGACTAATCTGGGCCGTATCTCGGACATCGTTTCTGAGATCGAGAAACAGGCAAATTCTCTGCGGCGGCAGGCAGGCAAAACGCGTCGATACATCGCACTCCAGGAAGAGTTTCGCGGCTTGCTGCGAAAGCTATTTGCTGCTGAGGGCCGGTATTTGACTGCTCTGACGCACTCGCTCGCAGCAGATCTTACTCAGGCGATCAACACCGAAGAGGCCTTCGTCGAAAAAGTAGCAGCCAAAGAGGAAGAATTTCGTCTTGCAACACATGATGCTCGAACGGCTGACGAAAAGCTTGCGGAGGTGCGTCGGGTTCATGCACAGAACGCTCTCGAACGCGATCGTGCAGAAAGGGAGCACCGGTATCAGTCGGAGCAGATCGTAAACCTTAATAACCGTTCCGAGTCGCTGCACAATGAGTTGGCTATTACACAGGAACGACTCGAGCTCGTCGAATCGGAACTTCGCCGATTGATCGCCGACGAAGAGAAGGAATCGGTCCAGGCCGGTGCAGCCGAACAGCTCTTGCTCGAGGCCGAAGGGCTTTTCGCAGCAAAGCTTGATGACGTCAAGCTGATCGAAGCTGAACTCGACGGTCGTCGCTCGGAGCTAATGCACCACACCGCTCTTTCTGAAAGATTCGCCGAGACCGAACGACATCTAACGCAGAATCTCGATCGACTGCATGAGCGTGCGGCCGGACTACAAGTCGAGTCAACGCGAGCCGATGAAAGTCATTATGAATTTGTCGCGGCCGCCGCACGGCTCCTAGACGAGCTCGATTCGGAACGCGAAAAGTTCCGTCGGTATCAAGAAGAAAAAAAGGTAATTTTGGCAGCGGCGGCAGCGGCACGCGAAGCCCTCCGGGTTTCGGACGAAAAGTTGAAAGCGGTTCAGGCGGAACACGGCCGCATCCAAAACCGGCTGGAGACGCTTCGCGAACTGGACGAGAGGCGGGCAGTGTATTCGCCCGAGATCCAGAAACTCTTCGAGGCCAAGGGCGACATCGGCGTTGAGCTCCACGGCGTGCTTGCAGATTTTCTGAAAGTCGATGTGCGTGCAGAACGCGCTGTCGAAAGTCTTTTTGGGGAGCTGCTGCAGACTGTGCTGGTGCCATCGGTCGACGACGCTCGTAAAGTGGCCGCGTGGCTGGAGGGGCAAGGAGCCGGGCGGATCGCATCGATGGTTATCGATCGTCCAATTTCTGAGTCTGACTCTAACTTCAGCTCCAATGTCGTTGGAGATCTTCTGGGCATTTCGTCGGAATTCGGAGAGAGCCTGAGAGCGGTTTTTCCGCGTGAGATGTCAGCGCGACTTGTCGATGATGTGTTCAGCGAGGACGGTGATGCCTTAGTGGTCGATAGCCACGGAAATCTACGATCAGGTAAATTGTTTATTTCCGGAACAGCCCCAGCGGACGAACAAAACGCTTCGCTGCTCGCCTTTAAACGCGAGCTTGCAGATCTTGAGATCGGAGCCGATCGCCTCTCTGCAGATGTAGAATCTGCCGAAACGCTGAACGCAACCGATCGTGAGGCTTTAACCGAGCAGGAAGAGAAGACGGTTGACTTGCAATCACTCATCATTAAGGTCGAACGGGGAATTTTGTCTCTTGAGGCGCAAGAGCGGGCTGCCCGACAGGACATTGAACGCGCCGAACGACACAAGAAAGTTGTTACGGATGAGATTACCCAGGTGGCGATCGAGATCGGGGACCTCGAAAAGCGGTTGCTTGAGGCAAATGAGAACTCGGCTTCAGTGAAAGTGAAACTTTCGGAAGTGAACACGGAGATCGAAAGCGTCACGAAGCGGCTGGGAGAAGCCCGCTCTATCTCCGATGCTGAAAACGCATTGGTCGGGCAGAAACGTACTCTTGCCGCCACATCCGGCGAAAGGTTGCGAGCCGTGCACACCGCCAAACGCCGTGTCGAAAATGAGCGGAGGGACCTTGAATCGCGCGTTGCCCTTCTGAATCTGGAGTTGGCAGAGATCGATTCAAAAATAACGGCCTTGCGTCGATCGAGCGCAGATATTGCGGATCGGATCGGGCGCTCAGAAACGGAGATCGCCGACGAGCTGACCGAGTTGGAAAAGGCAATCGAGTTTGTAAGCCTGGAACGCAAGCGTGCCGACGCGGTGAGCTCTGAACTTGCGGACGTAAACCGCAGTTCAATGGACGCGGCGAACGAACGTGCGGCGATCGAGGTGCGGCAGGCGGAGACAATGACCCTTCTGAAGAATCTCGCGGAAAACTGCACGCACGAACTTGGAGTTAGCGTTGAAGAGTTGGCGGCTGACGAGGCTGTGGATGCGGAATTTGATCTCGACCACTCACGCAAATATGCCGCCGAATTACGAGATCGACTTGAGGGTTTTGGTGCGATCAACATGCTCGCCGTTGATGAGCTTGCCGAGGCCGAAGAACGTCTGCTGTTCCTGACATCGCAACGACAGGACATCGTCGACAGCATTGCTTCCGCCGAAGAAGCGCTTCGCGAGATCAAGGAACGTTCGCGTGCGCGCTTTAAGAACGCGTTTGAAGGAATTAACGAAAACTTTTCCGTCTTCTTTCAAGAGCTCTTCGGTGGCGGCCGCGGCGAGATGTCTCTGCTTGAGTCCGACGATATCTTAGAAGCCGGAATAGAAATTGTTGCACAGCCGCCTGGGAAACGGCTGCAAAATATCTTGCTGCTCTCCGGCGGAGAGAAGGCGATGACCGCGATCGCTCTTGTTTTGGCTATCTTCAAGTATCGCCCTTCTCCGTTCTGTTTGCTCGATGAAGTTGACGCGCCGTTGGACGATGCGAACGTCGGACGGTTCGTGAACAAGGTCGCCGAAATGTCCGAAAAGACTCAATTTATTGTGATCACTCACAACAAGCGTACCATGGAGGCCGCTCGTGCACTTTACGGCGTAACGATGCAAGAGGCTGGTGTTTCAAAGGTCGTCTCCGTGAAATTCGAATGATCGCATAGCCGTCGGCGAACAAACCAATCTTCCCGGGCGAACATCAAAAGTCGCGCTTGCCAAACTGGCGATCCAAGGTAACCTAGTGGCAGGTGCATTTTTATGCTGGTAATTAAAGCAATAATATTGGTTTCAGTCGCGGTGACGGTAATGTTTGTCGCGGATCTGTCTGCGCAGACAAAGAAAAAAAAGACAACGCCTAAGGCCGTGTCGGTCACCGCGACGAAGGAGGAGTCGAAACCTGAACCCGCTCCCGTTGACCTAGGTACAAAACGAAACGAGCGCCCGAACGGTAATGGAACCAACAATCCAACGCAATTGACCCAGGTCAGTCCAACCGTGCAACCGGACCTCTTTTACAAGTACGAGTTCACGCAGCCGGAATTCATAACCAATCGGATCCTGATCGAACACGACGATAAGGGGATAGGTAAATTCTCGTTTACCCGGCGCGGCAATGACGAACTCATCACCGATCCGCTCCAGATCTCGGCACCTGCAATGGAGCGTTTGAAGGCCGCGTATACCGCACTAAACTTTCACGATTCGACTGAAACTTACCAGTACGAAAAAGATTTCTCGCACTTGGGCATCGTTAAGATCGGGATGACCAAAGGCGGGCGCGAGCGTGCTGCGACGTTCAGCTACACATTGAACAAAAACGCGAAGGCATTGGCTGACGAATATCGGAAGATCGGAAACCAAGCGTTATGGATCTTCGATATCAAGCTCGCCCGAGATAACCAGCCGCTCGATTCTCCAAGCCAAATGAACGCCCTGGAATCCATGCTTAAGCGAGACGAGATCTCCGATCCTTCACAACTACTCTCTTTCTTGAGTGAATTATCGGACGACGAACGACTCCCGCTCCTAGCCCGCAATCACGCAACTCGCATTGCCCGGCAGATCGAAAAGAAGATCTCGAAATCAAAATAGCGAGCAAGTTGCCGCTCTAATCATTTTCGATTAATAAGACTTGCATTGAATCCGGCTCCGAACCCGTTGTCAATGTTGACCACAGTCACGTTCGAGGCACAGGAATTCAACATTCCGAGTAAAGCCGCAACGCCGCCGAACGAAGCACCGTAGCCAACACTGGTCGGCACCCCTATTACCGGAACGCGAACAAGGCCGCCGATGACGGAAGGAAGTGCACCTTCCATTCCGGCAACAACAACGATCACACGAGAATCCTGCAGCTTTTCCCTTTCCCCGAGAATGCGGTGAATACCGGCAACCCCCGCGTCCCAAATTCGCTGCACCCGGTTGCCCATCGCCTCTGCGGTCAACGCTGCCTCCTCTGCAACGGGGATATCACTCGTTCCGGCCGTGCAGATTGTTATCTCCCCAACCCCGAGATCGGTGCTGTCCCGCATGACGCGAATGACGCGGGCTGCGTCGTGCCATTCGGCATCAGTGAAAATGTTCCGGACGTCGCCGTATACATCGGCATTAGTCCTGGTTATCAGAATATTCGGCGAGCGGTCGATCAGCTTTTCAAAAATGCCGCATATCTGCTCGGATGTTTTCCCCTGTCCGAGAACTACTTCGGGAAAGCCCTGCCTCGAAGCGCGGCCATGATCGACGCGTGCGTACCCTATGTCTTCGTAAGCAAGGTTTTGAACGCGCGCGGCGGTATCGGCGGCGGATAGCTCCCCGGACCGAAATTGTTCAAGGAGTCTCTCAAGGTCAGTAGGGTTCATTTAGAAGCTATAGCGTAGCAATTCTGTTTTGTCCAAGCACGCGAACCGGGCAAGTGGAGCGCGGGCTCCGAAAAGCCCGCGATTTTGAAGAATTATGGAGTGCTTTGGTTAGACGAAATAGGCCACGTACTTGTACAGTTTTGACACCCTGATCAAGCACTCGACGACGAATTCGCTCGCGAGAGTATTCAGCAGGTAGTTTTGAATTGTGCAAGCTATGCAGCTCATAACGCCTCCACGTGTATATGCGTAAAATGGTGGTGATCCGGGTCATCTTGCATGGAAAATATTTTTCTGGCACTTCAAAACTGGATCTTGAAAAGGTAAAATCTTCGTACCGAATATGGAATTAACCGTCGCTGTAACCGGAGCCTCCGGCACGATTTATGCGCACCGAACGCTGCAATTGCTTGCGGCAAGCGGCGTTGTCGAGACGATCAACTTGATCATTTCGACAACGGCTGTAACGGTTGCACAGGTTGAGATGGGGGCGAATCTCCGCGAGTCGGACGCCGGCCGGTTCAACGAGTGGCTTGGCCTTGAAGCAGGGTCGAAACTGATCCGCTCTTGGCGGCTCGACAATCTGGCGGCAAAGCCTTCTTCGGGCTCGAATAAGCAGGCCGGAATGATCATCGTGCCGTGTTCGATGAGTACACTCGGTTCGATCGCGTCGGGTGCGGGCACTAATCTGATCCACCGTGCGGCTGACGTTTGCCTTAAAGAGGGGCGCAGGCTTGTCCTGGTTCCCCGCGAAACGCCGTATAATGCAATTCACCTGGAGAACATGCTGCGGCTTTCAAATGCAGGTGTACGCGTTCTACCGGCAAGTCCGGGCTTCTATCATCGGCCGAAGACGATCGACGATCTTGTTGATCATCTGTGTTTTCGGATCCTGGACCAGTTCGATATCCCGCATTCGAAGAAGAGCGAGTGGACCGGCGATGAAGTCTCGAAGCCGGCATCAAGGTAACGAGGAATAAGCCCATGAAAATATTTGGCCTGATTCTAATTTTAGCAACCGGTATTTTCGCCCAGGAGCGTTATATAAAGCCGGTGGATGAGGCAAAACTCGATCCGACTTTCTTAGCATTTCGAACCAAGCTTATCGCGGCCACCGACCGGAAGGACGCGAAGTACATCCTGTCCATAGTCGACCCGGACATCCAGAATGGGTTCGGAGGCGAAGATGGTATTGCTAATTTCCGGAAGCAATGGAAACTCGAATCGCCCAATTCGGAATTTTGGAAAGAATTCCTTCCCGTGATCAAAAACGGCGGTTCCTTCATAGGTGAAGGACGAAATAAAATGAATCATTTCTCAGCCCCATACGTCTTCTCCGTCTGGCCTGAGGATATCGATATCTACGAACACGCCGTGATCTTCGGCTCGGACGTAAATCTCAGAAAGTCACCCGTAGCGAATGGCGAGATCGTAGGTCGGCTTTCGTACAACGTCGTAAAGGTCGCGGACGGCGAACCGACAACTGATGGAAAGGAGCCCGAGTGGTCAAAGGTGACTACGCTCGGCGGTCAGACCGGATACGTAAAGAGCGATTTTGTCCGTCGTTCGATCGGTTATCGTGCCGGGTTTGAAAAGAAACGCGGTTTGTGGAAAATGACCTTTTTTCTCGCCGGCGATTAGATATGCCATGACAAGCACCGTAGAGCGGTTTTCAAACCGCGTGGCGAACTATGCCAGGTACCGTCCCGGTTACCCGCCGGATATGCTCGAGTTTTTCAAAGATCAACTTGGGCTAAAACCTGATTCTGTGATCGCCGACATCGGGTCGGGCACGGGCCTTTCGTCAAAACCATTTCTTGAAAATGGCAATGTCGTTTATGGCGTGGAGCCGAATGCGGGAATGCGTGCCGCGGCGGAAGGTTCCCTGAAAGGGTTTCCAAGTTTTCGAAGCGTCGACGGCACGGCGAACGAAACAAATCTGGATAATGGATCGATCGATTTCATCATCGCGGCCCAGGCGTTTCACTGGTTCGACCCCGAGCCGACCTGCGTTGAATTCAAACGTATCCTAAAACCGAACGGTTATGTTGCGTTGATCTGGAATGAACGTCAGTTGGATTCAACGCCGTTCCTGCTCGAGTACGAGGAGCTCCTTCTGAAATTCGCGACGGATTACGAAAAAGTCCGGCACGAGAACATCAACCAGGAAAAGCTTTCTTCATTTTTTCAAAGATCTTTTCAAAAACGCACATTTGCGAATCATCAAATACACGATTTTGAAGGGTTGAAAGGCCGTGTGCTTTCATCTTCCTATATGCCGGCGGAGGGCGACGAGAGCTACGAGTCGATGATCGATGAACTCCAGGCATTGTTTGCGAAACAGGCCGAAGACGGTAAAATAACAATTCTCTACGACACTAACGTGTTTTGTTCGCAATTTTAGAATTTGTTCAATCTCCCCCTTTGTTAATGGGCCCAAACCCCAAGTTCGGGCTACTGACACGCAGTTGTGAGTTATGTCTGTGAAACCCGAAGCCAGTCCCGAAATTCGCACTATCACCGTCGCCCATTCGCCAGATTCGGACGACGCATTTATGTTCTACGGCCTCGCGACCAACAAGCTCGAGACCGAAGGAATCAAGTTTGAGCACACGCTCAAGGATATTCAATCGCTTAACGAAGATGCGCGAGAGGGCATCTACGACGTCACTGCGATCTCGTTTCATGCCTACGCGTATGTGGCGGATAAATACGCGCTGCTACCGCACGGAGCGAGCATCGGCGACAAGTACGGGCCGATCGTCGTTTCACGCGAACCCCGTGACCCGAGCGAGATAGGCGGAATGACGATCGCCATACCGGGCGAACTCACCAGCGCATATCTCGCCTTGCGTCTTTTCAATAGTGAATTCCAAAGCGTTGTCGTCCCCTTTGACCAGATCATCGATTCCGTAAAACGAGGCGAGGCGGACGCCGGGTTGCTTATCCACGAAGGACAGCTCTTTTACAAGCAGGTCGGGCTGGACAAGGTACTCGACCTTGGCGAATGGTGGCACGAAAAGACTGAACTGCCCCTGCCGATGGGCGGCAATGCGATAAGACGCGACCTCGGGCCCGACCTGATGAAGCAGGTCTCAAAATACCTCCACCAGAGCATCCTTTACTCGATGGAAAACCGGGAGGATGCACTCGCCTACGCAATGCAGTTCGCCCGCGATATGACGCCCGACGTCGCCGACCGCTTCGTCGCGATGTGGGTAAACGATCTCACGCTCGATTACGGCAAACGCGGCAAGGAAGGGGTGAAACGCCTTCTTGCCGAGGGCCACAAGGCCGGCATCATTCCCCATCAGGTCCAAGTGGACTTTGTGGACTGACGGTCGTAATTCGTTATTCGTAATTCGACAATCGATTTGCCCGCGAAGGACCGGGAATGAAGGCTTTCAGCAGTCTTCGTCCGGCCATTTTCGATTTTTAATTGTCCATTTTCAATTGTTTTGTCCGGTGCTTGTCCGGGGCCTGTCCGGAACCTTCGACCGGACAGCCAAATGACTGATAATACAAAGGTTATGGCGTTTCAAAGGGCATTCCCTACGAATTTTGAAAAAAGTTTTCGCTTTTAGTTTTTAGCTTTTCGGTTCTGTCAAAGATCCCCAGGCACACTTTCACCTGATGCAACAGTGTACCAGTGATTGCACAGTTTCGTCAAGAGCTTCTCATCTCAAGTCTGTCAACTTAATTGATATTGCCTGCATCTATTGAATTTAGTCATTAGCACTTGGAACGCGTATGAAAAAGCTGGCCATTATCCTTTCTCTCGTTGTTGTCATGTCCGTGCAGGCGATATCTGGGCAGGGGTCGAATATAACGAAGACCGACCTGAGCCAGGCGGAGATCGACCGGATCATCGCGAAATTTACGCAAAACGAATCGCTGTTCAGGCAGGCACTGAATATCTACGCCTTCACCCGAGACGCGACGATACAAACGATCGGGATGGGCGGGCAGATAACGGGGGTTTACAAGCGTGATTCGTTCATGACGTTCAACGCGGCGGGCGAGCGTTTTGAGAAGATCCTGTATGCACCAGTTTCGACGATGACCGAGATCACGATAACGACCGAGGACATCGACAATCTTGGAGGGATCAATCCGTTCGCTATCGAGCCCAGGATGGTCAACGAGTATAACTTTACATACGTTGGCAAGGAAAAGATCGACGAACTTGATCTATACGTTTTCGATGTTGGCCCGAAAGGAAAGCCGGACCCGAAAAAAGGGGAAGGAAAGTATTTCCAGGGCCGGATCTGGGTAGATGACCGTGACCTTATGATCGTGAAGTCAAAAGGTAAGGCCGTGCCGGAAGATAAGCAGCGGTTTCCAACCGTCGACACGATCCGCGAAAATATCGATGGTAAGTATTGGTTTCCGGCGTACGCCACTGCGGATGATGAGCTTGTATTCGATAAAGGACAGGTCGTGAAGATACGTATGAAGGTGCTCTACAAGGACTATCGGGTCGGCCGCACGGATGTAACGATCGTTAGCGAGGAGCCCGCGCCTGATGAACCAAAGACAAAACCTAGTCCGACGCCGACGCCGAAAAAACCTTAGCTATTGCGCCTCGCGTTTCTAGCAACAGATCTAACACTTCTCTGCCGTCTGTCTCGATGGGCGGCAGCAGAGTCATCTCGATAGTTCCCGGAAATAACATGCCTGCACGTTTTCCCATCATCCAGTCGGTGTTTTGAATCGCGACGGGGATGATGCGCTCGCCGGTTTGAATAGCCAGGTGAAACGCTCCCTTTTTGAAAGGTAGAAGCTCGCCGGGCATTGCACGCGTACCCTCGGCAAACACGCCGAAAGAAAAACCATTCTCCATCACGCTGCGTGCCTTTTCCATCGACTGCCGCGCACGCTCGGGGTTCGAACGGTCTATAGCGATAATATTTACAAATCCCATTCCCTGGCCGAGGATAGGCGCCTTTAGTAGTTCTTTCTTGGCAACGAGCCCTATTCGCCTGCCTGCGTAGGCAAATAACGCGGCAGTATCCAGATAGGAACGATGATTCGAGACAAAAACGTATTGCTCGCCTTCGCTTAGATTCTCAAGGCCGTTCACTTTAACCCGTGAACCGGAAAGCGCGAGCCAAATTTTTGCCCCCAACAACGCAAGCGGATACAGCCACAATCGCCGGTTGATGATCCACAGGAAAAGAAGCACGGGCAGACCCGCGAACACCAGCATCACCCCGGCCGTAAACCAACTCCACCCGTAGCGAAGTTTGCCTACGAAACGCGATTTGGTAGACTCTCGGACAGGAAATACGAGCTTCTTGTTCTCCCCGATCGCGACATCAAAAGGACTTTCGAGATCGACGGACGTTGCGGGCGTAACTTTATGATCACCTTTCGAAACAGGTTCCATACGCATCGGGCAAACAGAACCCACCCGCTAACGCAGGTGGTTCTGCCATTGTGGCTCTGCGGTTTGATTCTACTTTCTTCGGCTGCGATTGTCGCACAGCCAAGTCCGCGGACGGTTCTTGGATTTACTCCCGCCGATGATAAGACGATCGCCGATTGGACGCAGATCGTTGACTATTTTTCGAAGCTCGACAAGGGGAGCGAAAAGGTCGCCGTGCGCGAGATCGGGAAGACAACCTTGGGCAAGCCGTTGATCGTGGTCTTTATTTCCTCGGCATCGAATATCAGGAATCTTGAAAAATATCGTGAGATCTCGGCTAGGCTCGCCGATCCCCGAACCGTAAAGGACGAATCCGAACTTGAAAGTCTGATCAAAAATGGCAAGACGATCGTCTCGATCGCGTGTTCGATCCATTCGACCGAGATAGTTGGCTCGCAGATGTCGATGAATCTTGCGTACGAGCTGGCAAGCTCGACGGATGCGGAAACGAAAGAGATCCTGGATAACACTATCCTTCTCTTGATCCCCTCCTCGAATCCCGACGGCGTCGACATCGTCGCCAACTGGTACCGCAAAACGCTCGGCACAAAGAGCGAAGGCACGTCACCGCCGGAGTTGTACCATCACTACGCTGGCCACGATAATAACCGCGATTGGTTCATGCTCAATTTGAAAGAGACACAGGCGATCACGAAGCTGTTTTGGCAGGAATGGTTTCCGCAGATAGTCTATGACGTTCATCAGCAGGGGCAGAATGCGTCAAGATTTATCATCCCGCCGTTCTTTGACCCGCCCAATCCGCGTGTCCCGCCCTCCATATTGCGCGAGGTGGGGCTGATCGGTTACAAGATGGCCGCCGACCTCCAGGCAAAGAACGTTGCGGGCGTTGCGACAAACTCGACATACGACACATGGTGGCACGGCGGATTTCGCTCGGCGCCTTATTACCACAACTCGATCGGTATTTTGTCCGAGGCGGCTAGCGCGGGTCTGATGTCGCCGGTCACGATCAAACGGGAAGACCTGGCGCGAACGCGCAACACGCGCGGCCTTCCAAACCTGCTCGAGACCGCGACCAACTATCCTGACACGTGGGAGGGCGGCGTGTGGCGGCCTGTCGATATCAACAACATCGAGATCACCGCTTCACGCGCACTTTTGCAGATGGCGGCGAAATTTCGTCAACGATATCTGCGCAATTTTTATGAGCTTGGCAGGTCGAACCTGCGACTTGACGGTGAGGTGCCGCAGGCTTATGTAGTAATGGCTGGCCAACCCTATGCGGAGACGGTTTCGAGGTTTCTTGAGATTCTGACCTGGCAGGGAATCGAGGTTCACGAAATGACGCGCGAGCTGTGGGTCAAGCACAGCAAGACTGAGGATTTTCACGAGATACCGCTCGGAAGCTTTTTGGTATTCACGAATCAGCCGCAGAAGAACAACGTTCTAAGCCTATTCGAAAGGCAAAAATATCCACAACGGCTGTTGCCGAACGGCGACGCCGAGGCTCCGTATGATGTGGCGGGCTGGACATTGCCGCTGCAGATGGGCGTCGAGTCATATGAGATCTGGGATATTCGCGATCTAGATAAATTCAGGGCAACAATTAAACCTGTTTCTAATATTAACCAGGCCCGCGCGGTGCTGAATCTGAAGCCGACTGCGCAGCCATTCGACAAGCTGCCGAACCCTTTGAAGACGAACCCGCGCACCGGCCTGTATAAACCGTTCGCGTCGTCGATGGACGAAGGCTGGACGCGGCTTGTTTTTGATACCTACCAGATCCCGTACACCTCGCTTTTGAATGAGGACTTTCGGCAAAACCGTCTGAACGTGGATGTGATCGTCCTTGCCGCCGACAGCGAGAACACGATCATGAACGGCCTAAATGCCGAGCGGTATCCGGCCGAATTTGCGGGCGGGATCGGCGAGGGGGGAATTGAGAATCTAAAGAAGTTCGTCGATAACGGCGGCAAGCTTATTTGCTTTGACGATTCATGCGAGCTGGTGATCAAACGGTTCGGTTTGCCGATGAAGAATGTTTTAGCGGGGGTTCGCCGCAATGAGTTTTACAACCCCGGCTCGGTCGTCAAACTCGAAGTCGAGACCATGCATCTTCTCGGGCGGGGACTTCCTGCCGAAACGCCAGCATATTTTGCTACAAGCTCGGCGTTTGAATTGTCAGAACAGCCCGCGTTAGCCGCCGGCTTAACCCGATCAGTGGGAAACCAGCCGCCTGAAGGCGGAACTCCAAACGTTGTCGCCCGTTACGCCGGTAAAGACGCCCTTATGTCCGGTTGGATGCTAGGTGAGAAGCTCATCAACGGGAAGGCCGCACTGGTGGAGGCAAGCTATGGAAAAGGCAAGATAATTCTCTTTGCCTTCCGGCCTCAGCATCGGGGACAGACGTTTGCAACCTTTCCATTCATCTTCAACGCTGTTGAAAACTCTCGTCCATATACAGCGATCCGCTGAAACAAAAATCCTTGACTTGGACTTTTCAAAGTAGTAAAAAAGTGACTGTATAGTGGCTAGATCATAGAGCTTTCCCCGACACTCTCCAGGCCAAAAGTTGATCAGTTCAATTTAGCCCACGACATGGATCTTGTAGTAAGAGATCAGGCATTGTCGTCGCTTGATCTCCCGGTAGCCGCCTCGGTGGCGTTTCGATCGATCAAGGGGGTAGAGCATGAAAGTTTGTTCGACCTGTCAACAGTGTTACGACGACATCGTCTCGTCTTGCACCGAAAGCGAACATCCGGAACTCTCAGAAGCACGCGAAGGCAACACACAGATCATCGCCGGTTATCGTTTGGAAACGGTGCTTGAATCCGGCATCAAGGGGGAAACCTACCGCGCTCGCCGCACGGATGCCGATCAATCTTGCCTTATCAGAATTCTCTCGGGAACCGAGGAAACGAAAAATCAATTTCTTCAGGATGCAAAGACGGCTGCGACTATCTTTAATGAAAGCATCGTCGACGTCTATGAGGCCGGTTCGTTAGAAAGCGGCGAAGTTTTCGTTGTTGCAGAAGAACCGGGCGGGCAAACCGCGCGCGAACTTTTGAACAATGTCGGCGTACCGCAGCTTCTGACAACGGTCCAGGTCGTGCGGCAAGCAGCGGAGGCGGTTCACGCCCTTCATCTCACCGGTTTAATTCACCGCGCAATTCGTCCTGAAAACATTATTCTGACGACCGACGCCGAGCACCGGCTGTTGGTACGGATCCAAAACGTCGATCTTGGCGGCGTCATTGAACACGCCATTGTTTCAAATAAGTTTTTGATCGATTCCGCCATCGATTCGCTTAGGTATTTCGCGCCCGATCAATTTTCTGGTGAAAGTGCTAGCGTCAAAACTGACGTTTACAGTCTCGGAATAGTTTTGTATGAAATGCTCTCCGGTGCGCCACCCTTTGATGCCGAAAAGGGTTCCGGTTTGATCGACATGCATCGAAATCAGCGGCCGGCTGAGGTTTCGATAGATAATTTCGATCTGCGAATGCTGTTGACCCACACGTTGATGGAGTCGCTGCAGAAACAGCCCGCGAAACGCCAATCGTCTGCGAATGCCTTTGCCCGGCAGCTGCGTCATATCGAGCAACTCGCCTTGCATTCACCGACACCGCCGGCAGCGGGGATCGGGTCGTCCGCGCCGCCGCCAATAGCGATGGTTGCAGCGGCTCCGGCCTCAGCAGCGGCACAGCCGGCACGGATCGTGGAGATACCGAAGACCACGCAGGTCGTAAAGGTCGGCGCGGCAAAGGTCGAAAGCCAACCGATGCCAACGAAGGTTGCTGCCGAACCGATCCAGGAGCTAAGAATTGAACCTTGTCCTTCAGTGCCGGTTGTCCACGAGATCGAGGTTATGGCGGACGAGGGCTTAAATGGTCTCTCCGAACAACTTCCGGATATTCCGGATATGTTGGGTACAAGAGCGATCGTAAAAAGCGAGAAGGTCGAAACGGATCCACCCAAGTCGCGACTGAAACGCCTGAAAAAACAATTGCGTACGTTTACCTCACCCCTCGTGATCGCGCCGGCCGGAAACGACATCCTGAATTCGGAGATCGTTGAAGCCCAATCTGAAGTGACCAGCGTCGGGCATGAACAAGTCGTCGATCACGCCGTCCCGATCGCGCCCCGAAAGATCATTTGGAAACAACCCGAAGATGATATTCCCTCCATGGACGAGGCGATGGAAGTTCTATCACAGGGAGATTTGTCGACGGTCGCGAGCGCGTCCGAAAGTACAGCATCCGAACCCGCTTCCAAAACTCCGAGAAAAATCAAATGGGTACAGCCGGAAGACGATATTTCCTCTATGGAAGAGGCATGTGAAGTTTTGGCGACCGAACAAGTGGCGGAAGAACCGATCGTTTCGGCCCCGTTTGAAAGCGCCGTACCCGAGCCGGTTTCCATTGCTCCGGAGAAGATCGAATGGGTACAGCCGGAAGATGACATTCCTTCGATCGACGATGTGCGTGAGATCCTGGCGACCG
>DATFEW010000195.1:0-6338 GCA_035250805.1 Pyrinomonadaceae bacterium | reverse complement strand
CGACGTATGTCCGCAGAACGCAGCGTCACAACCGGCGGCGGCGGAATAGAAGCGTCCGGTTTCTTTTCAACCGGCTTGAGCAGCGGCTGGGCATCCCGGGCAGAAGAAACGAACGAGAAACTTGTTATCTTTTGCTTTTCTGTGTTCTCGAAGATCTCGATCTCGCTTTGAGTGAGGTCCGTGACGGGTCTGCCTTTGGCGTCTGTTACGGAAACGTCAATGCGAATGAGGTTGGTAGAGATCTTGACGACCTCGATTTCCGCCGGCGGAGTCGAAGCTGGTTTGACCGCCTGCCCGACAGCGCTAACAGCCGATACTGCCACGATGCATGCGCTGAATAGCGGGCCCTTCATATTCCTCCGTCTTGCGTAGCTATAACAAAAGGATCGGTTTGTTATAATAGACGCTTTTGGCAGTCTTTGAAAGCATTGCTCCCCTACCTGGTTCGCGAAACAGCATCAAATCACTGGAGACAATTCTACCGAATGATACACAGATACTTTGCCGTCCTTTTCACTGCATTCTTGTTTTTTACAGTGGCGATCTCGTCATGCTCGGCGCAAACCGAGGAACAGGCGCTTCAGTCGCTGCGACAGTTGACGAAAGACGGGAAATTGCCGGCGGAATCGGTCGTTGAGAATTTCGAGCGCCGATTCTCAGGGCGGCTTTCAGGGACGCTTGCGAGGCTGCTTCGCGCTCGGATCAAGTTCGAGAATCGGGATTTTGCCGGGGCCGCCACGCTGCTCGAGACTGACGATTTTGCAAAGAAAACGAAGCTCGGGGATTACGCTCTTTGGCTTCGCGGGCAGGCGTTGCAGGGGGCGGGAAATCATACGACAGCGATGGCCGTTTTTGAACGATTGCTCAACGAATATCCGGATTCCGTTCGAGTTCCAGACGCGAAACTGAAACGAGCCGAATCGACGATCCAGGCGGGACGGGCGGCAGCGGTGCCGCCCTTGCTTGCAAACCTCGTGACCGATCGAAATGCGAAGGCGCTACTGCTGACGGCAAAGGCGTTCGAAGCGGCGGGCGACCAGGCGAATGCGAACACGTTTTACCGCCGCACATATTTTTTGGGCGCAGGCTCCGATGCTGCGAAAGAAGCCGAAACGAAGCTGTCGGAACTGGGTCAGCCGCTCATCCCATCGAATGCCGAAGAAGCGAAAGCGCGCGCGGATAAATTGTTTGCCGCCGGGAAGTTCACTGAAGCCGATAAGGCGTATGGCGAGCTTGCTGCGAATTTCTCGACCTCTCTAACGCCGACGACAAACTTAAATCGCCTTATTGCCGCTGCCAACGCCAAGAAAATGCCTGAGGCTCAAAGTGCCTTCAACGCGATCCCCGCATCGGCGGCTGAAAAAGAAAGGGCCTATTACGAACTTGCTCTCGGATACGCAAAGAACAAGCTTTGGCCGCGGGCCCGACAAACCGCCGAGGAGATGCGGCGGGCGTTTCCGAACGGGAAGCTAACGCCGAAGGCGTGGGTGGACGCGGGATACGCAGCACGCGACGCGAAGAACAAGGGCGAGGAAAATTACTTTCTACAAACAGCCTTAACGGCTTGGCCGAATGCGATCGAGATCGCGGGTGCCCAGTTTGAATTAGCCTGGATGGCGCATGAGAGCAAGAATTTCGCGCGCTCGTCCGAGATGCTGATCGACCATCTCGCTCGCTACGTTCACAAAGACACTACGAATCGCGGTAAGGCCGGCTACTGGGCGGCGCGCGATTCCGAACGCGCCGGTAATACAGCAGTTGCGTGCGCTCTTTACGAGGCCGTCGTGTATCGGTACGCGGCCAACTGGTATGGCCATCTCGCCCAACAGCGGCTCGCCGCCATGTCCTGCCCCGCTGGGCGTAGTTTGTCGGATCCGGATGTTGCAAAGGCAATTGCGAATCTGAAGACCGTAACGGTCGCCGCTGAAACGTCGACGGAAAAAGAACTCGAACGCGCGGGGAAAAGCGATCAACTCAGTACTGTCGGACTATTCGATTGGGCGATCGACGAGCTTGAAGAAGCGAAGAAGACTGCACAGAATTCACCGAAGATCAATCTCGCGCTGGCGCGGCACTATCGTCTCAAAGGCGACAATGTGAACGCCCTGCTGGCGCTCGCGAAAAGCTACCCGGATTACTCCCAAATGTTCCCGGAGGAAATGGGACGCGAGGAATGGGAGATCTTTTATCCCGTCGTTGCCTGGGACCAGATCGTCGCATGGGCTAAACATCGCAAACTGGACATGTATCAGGTTGCTGGCTTGATTCGACAGGAATCTGTCTTTGACCCGCGTGCAAAGTCTGGCGCAAACGCGTTTGGATTAATGCAGCTATTACTTCCTACAGCCCGTGCTGTTGCCCGAAAGTACGGAGCGACTTCGCCTGCGAGTGCCGAGGATCTTTTTCGTCCGGCCCTGAATATCGAGCTTGGAACAGCGTATATGCGCGACCAGCTCGACAAGTTCGGTCGCATCGAATACATGGCCGTCGCGTACAACGCCGGGCCCGGCCGGGTCGCTCCCTGGCGAGCGTCACTGCCGATGGAGATCGATGAATTTGTTGAGGCGATCCCGTTCAGGGAAACCAGGGGCTACGTCCAAGGCGTGATCCGTAACTCCGCACAGTACCGCCGCCTCTATGACGAAAGCGGCAACTTTAAGCCGAATGTTGGCACCAGGCCTCTACGAGGCGAGATCGATTCAAAACCGCGCGAGCAATTTACGGCGGAATTTCCGGAGATCGTCTTGGATAGTGACAGCAGCGAGTAGCTCGAATGGCGGTTTATGTTGACAAGCTCGTGGATTACTCCTGGCGTCACGGCCCGTCGTGTCACATGATCGGTGACAGCATCGAGGAGTTGATTACATTCGCGATCGCGATGGGCTTGCGGCCCGAATGGTTTCAGCCGCGCTCTTCGCCCCACTTCGACCTTACGCTCGAAGGTCGCCTTGCTGCGGTCCGCCATGGTGCAATCGAACTGAACAACCGCGAGTTCGTTAGAAAGATTCGCGAGCTCAGAGCCCGCCGCCTTGCCGGCGAACCCGTTTGATTTACAAATTCTTCAACACATAATCCGCCATCATTTGATACATATGCCGAACCTGCGCGGGGTTAGTAACACCGTGACGCTGCGTCGGGTAGAGCATCAGGTCGAACTGCTTGTTGTGTTTCTGAAATTCGTGCGCAAGCTGGACCGTGTTCTGCATATGGACATTGTCGTCCATCATTCCGTGGATCAGAAGGATCCGCCCGTGAAGATCCTTCGCGGCTTTTATGACCGAGGTCTTATCGTACCCCTCCTTGTTGTTTTGGGGCGTCATCATATAACGCTCAGTGTATATCGAATCGTACAAGGCCCAATCTGAAACTGTCCCGCCGGCGATCCCTGCCTTGAATGTCTTGCTGTGCGTCATTGCATAACTTGTCATGAACCCGCCATAGCTCCACCCCCAAATGCCGATGCGGTCGCCGTCGACGTAAGGCAGGGATTTCAGATACGCAATGCCATCCTCGATGTCGCGCAGCTCGAGATCACCCATTCGTTTGTACACGGGCCACGTGGATTCAAGCCCCTTGCCGCTCGCGGTGCGATTGTCGCAGATCCATATAATGTAGCCTTTCTGCGCGAGCAATTGATGCCACATATATCGGTTTCCACCCCAAGCATTTCGCACCTGCGGAGCATGAGGTCCTGCGTAGGTGTATTGAAGCACCGGATATTTTTTCGCCGGGTCGAAATCGGGCGGCTTGATCATCATCGCTTCCATTTCGAAGCCATCGCGCGTTTTCACTTGCGTCAATTCGGGCCTGCTGATCTTGAACTGTGCGAGCGCCGAAACCTTGTTCTCATTGATGACTCGGACGAGCGTGCCATCTGCGGTGTATAGGCGCGTTTGCGGCGGCGTATTCACATCGCTCCAGGTGTCGATGAAATGCGTGAAATTCGCGTTGAATGAGGCGGAGTGCGAGCCATCGCCCTTTGTCAGACGCTCGATCGTGCCATCACTCAATCGAACCCGATAAACGTTTTCGGCGATGTGGCTGTCCTTCGTTCCCGAAAAATAGATCCATCCGGAAGCTTCGTCTATGCCGTGAAGCCCACGGACCTCCCACTTGCCGTTGGTAATGCGTCTGATCAACCTTCCGTCGGCGGCGAAATGATAGAGGTGGTTCCAGCCATCGCGTTCCGATTGCCAGATGAACGAACCGTCTTTCAGATAATTCGGATCGCCATTGATGCCGACCCACGCCGGACTCGTCTCGTCAAAGATCGTCTTTACGGTACCGTTTGGCCGTCCCGCGTTTACATCCAGCTTCGTCTGCTCGCGGTTTTGCGCCTGGAAGATCACTTCATTCTCGGGCGACCACGCCACGCGAACGATCAAAAAGTCTTCAGGTTTGTATTTCTTCGTGTCGACGAAAGTTACTGCGTCGCCAAATTGCAATATACTCGGCGGCAATTTTTCACCTACCTTTGGGATCTTTGAAGCGATCGGGACGAAAGTTCTCTTGGTGACATCTGCAATACCGAGTTTGACCAGCGGATTGCCGTCGCCGGACTGCGGGTAATCAGTGTTCTCGATCAACTGGTCCGTAGGAATATCATTCGCCAACACAAACTTCGGTACAGGCGATTCGTCGAGCCGGAGGAACGCTATCAGCTTCGAATCGGGCGACCACCAATAGCCGCGTTTCTGTCCACGGCCGTAAAGCTCCTCTTCGTAAACCCAATCGAGATAGCCGTTGAATATTTTCTCACCGCCATCGCGCGTGAGCTGCTTTTCATCGCCCTTCGTCACATCGACAACGAAAAGATTGTTGCCGCGTACGAAGCTCACCAGCTTTCCGTCCGGGCTGAAATCTTCTTCAAGTTCGCTTTCTTTGTTGTTAGTCAGCCGCGTCAACACTCCTTCGAGGACATCATAATGCCAAAGGTCGGCTCCGTGATTGACCAGGATCGCCGTTTCGCCCTTGTTGAAGTGCAGGCTTGCCGAGTTCGCCATCCGCGTGGCTTCTGCCGCCGAGAGCCCGGCCGTTTTTTGCAAAGCCAGCGCGAGCCGATCGCTGTCGAAATATGGAACGGTATTCCCCGTTACCGCATCCACGCGCACCAATTTCCCTGCGCGCGTTTCCTTGAACGATTTGCCGTCCGGCGCCCACGTAACCCTTGCCGGGCTGCCGCCAAACGCGACCCGCTTGGCCGGATCGGGATGATAAATATCGTCGATCGTCAGGAGACGGTCTTGAGCTAAAACAAACGAGGAGAACGCAACAAGCGAGACAAGCAGAAACGAAGCTCTTTTCATAATTCTTTGGGTTTTCGACGGAGAGGTTCTGTAAAAATAATAAGACAAAATTCAATCAAACGCACGTTACGATGGGCCTCATATCAAGCCTTTGGATGCGCCTTTTGGTACACGTCGATCATTTTTTCCATCGAGACCTGTGTGTATATCTGCGTCGTCGAGAGACGGGCATGGCCGAGAAGTTCCTGGATGTCGCGCAGGTCCGCGCCTTGATCTAGCAGGTGGGTTGCAAACGAATGCCGCAAGGAATGGGGCGAGATATTGTGGATGTCGGCGCATTGCTTGATGTATTTATCGATCATCCGGCCGACGCTTCGTGTTGTGATGCGGGTGCCTTGGTAATTCAGGAAAACGGCCTGGTCATCGCGTTCGATAGGCGGGCAGCTATTTAAGAATGCCGGCCGCGTAATGGTCAGATAGTGCATCAACGCTTGCAGTGCGTGTTCGTGAAACGGCACGATCCGCTGCTTCTTGCGCTTGCCCGTTACGCGAACCATTCGCTCGCGAAAATCAATATCACGCATGTTGATCATCACAAGCTCGCCGACACGTATGCCGGTCGCGTAGAGGAATTCGATAATTGCGCGGTCGCGTCGGCCGAGGTCCGTATTTGGATCCGGCGTTTCGATAAAACGCACGGCATCCTCCATCGAAAGATGATTCGGCAGCTTTGTCTCGACACGCGGCGTTGCCACAAGCTTTGCGGGGTTTATATCAAGCTTTCCTTCCCGGACCAAAAACTGGAAAAACGTCCTCAGGCTGGCCAGTTTACGTGCGACCGAAGCTTTTTTCTTTCCCGCCGAATGCAGTTCTGCCATCCACTCCCGAATGGTCAACCGATCGATCTGCTCGACGGAAATATCCTCGCGCCGCTCGATCTTCAGCAAGAACGAGTGAAACTGCTCAAGATCGCTCGCGTAATTCCGGATCGTATGATCGGAGAGATTACGTTCATATTTGAGGTTATCGAGGAATTCTGTGAGGGAAGAACGAAAGCTCATTTCTTCGGAACATAATAACCTTTCCGCGTAC
>DATFEW010000110.1:0-2042 GCA_035250805.1 Pyrinomonadaceae bacterium | reverse complement strand
CGAGGTATCGTAAATCATGGTTTTGTCGTGCCTCGTTATGACGACAAAAAGCTTTCTACGTCGTCGCTTATTCTTGCATCGAAGCTTCGGCCAACCGACGAAAGTGACATCGGCCATAGATTCGTTATCGGCGGAGCTAAGGTGATCCCGAGTCTTGATGGAGTATTCCGACGCGGATCTGACGTCGGCCTTTATCTTCAGGTCTACAACGCGGGTATCGATCAAACGACGCTGCGGCCGGCGGTCGATGTCCAGTACATTTTGACCAAGGGCGGTAAAGAGATCCTGAAGCAGCCGGAAGATTGGAAAGGACTGAGCGATTCGAGTCAGCGGCTAACCCTGGCGAGGCTGCTTCCGACAACAACGCTGGAACCGGGAGACTATGAGATCAAGGTGGTCACAAAAGACCGCATCCACGGCACAGTCGTCGAAAACAAAGGGAAGTTTACGATCACAAATTGATATCCCTGCGATTCGAGTTTATTTCTGGACCGGCTATTTTCGCCGGTCCTTATTTTTTGGATTTTCTAATGACGCGTATCAGCGGCGGTTTGGCATTCTCCGTCGTGGCATACACAGTATTCTGATCGTCGGCATAAGCTACGGACTCGCCGACCACTCTCGGCCCGAGGTCGAAAGCGATCAGTTTTTGGGTCCAGATATCGTCAAAGGCGCTCGCGTCACTAGGCAAGGTGAGTTCAAACCCGCTGAAGTAGTCGCAAAGAACGACCGAAGTACCGTCCGGCGAGATATCCGCGCCGGTTACAAATCCATTCGGTATCGCCGGTAGGGATATCGTGGCAAGAGGAGGGGCGGTTTGTACCTCGCTGCTGCCGAAGTCAGGCTTTAGTTTGAAAACCTCAGATGGCCCGTTCAGGTTTTTGGTCACAATGTAAATATCTTTTGTTCCCGGATGTACCATCATCGCCTCTGCATTGTGACGGCCATTCGTATACCTGAACTTCAATGTATCGAATTCAGTGAGCAAGAGCGGATCCTTACGCGTTGAGGAAAGGGTTTCACCTGTAAGCTTTGGTTCCGCTACGCGATATACGGCGTGAACTTCGCGCCTGTTCTGGTTATCACCGATGTCCCCGATGTACAGGTAACAGTTGCCGTCGCCGGCCTTAACGGTTGCCATGTCTTCCCAGTCGATATTCCTTACACCGTTAAGACGCCACGTTCCGAGACTCTTACCGCTCGAATCGAACGCATATAAGAAAGGCCCACCGCCCGAATCGTTATGTGTCCAAAACACATCTTTTTGGCACTTCGAAACCGCGACACCGCTGCTTTCGTCAATCTCAGGGGATGAAATTTGGGCTATGACTTCCGGCTTTTCAAACGGAGACGCGGCTTCATCGACCGGTGCGCCTTCAGAGCCGCCGAACGATATTATTGAACACGAACCTAACATCGAAACAGCAAGGCAAGTCGAAATGACAAAGAAGGCATTTTTGGTTATAGTTTTTAACAACATACTTCCCGGACTTGCATATAAAAAACGCTCGAACGCGAGCCGATGTTCAAAACTTTCACGAACAGTTTATCGTAGTGGATTTAGGTTTGCCCAGATGATCGTAGGAACGGAATGGCTTATCGAGGCCGCGGAATGTGAACCCGAAAAACTGCGCGACGAGAATATACTCCGCGGGGTTTTCGACCGGGTGCTGGCCGATCTCGACCTCAGGGCGATCGGCTCTATCTGGCATACCTTCCCGGGTGAAGGCGGCGTCACAGGTCTCGTTGCCCTGACTGAATCGCACCTCTCCTGCCACACGTATCCCGAGCATCGAACAGCGACATTCAATCTCTATTGCTGCCGCACGCGGCCGGAATGGGATTGGAAGAACGAACTGCGAGCGGCACTTGGCGCTCAGCGGGTTTTCGTTTCTAAGATCGAGCGCGGCGCTGAACACGTATCAAATCCGCGATCCGAACTCCGCAATCCGAAATCGAGCGCGGCGGGAGGAGATCGATGAGTGTCCTCTCCGCCAACTGCCCTTCCTGCGCCGGCCCGATCGAATTCAAGGTCGGTTCCA
>DATFEW010000078.1:0-4876 GCA_035250805.1 Pyrinomonadaceae bacterium | reverse complement strand
GGGTCTAGTAACTTGCTGCCCGCTCGCTACTGAAATTAAGGAAAGGAGTACAAATGACGAGAATAAAATTGATCTCATATTGAAACACCAAAAAAATATGGGATCGGCAATTTACCGATCCCTCTTAGATTACTCGAAGGTAAGCAGGTTACCAACTGAATCTGGCCGCAAGCTCGATCCGTCGATTGGCCGCGCCACCGCCAAAACCACCGAATCCGCCAAAGCCGCCTTGAATTGAAGTGACCTGTCCGAATCGGTCGGAAGCAAGATTTCCGATAGGCGGCGCAAAGTTCACATTATTGAACAGCTTATTAACATTCACGCTGATGTTCAGGTTATAAGGCTTGCGTCCGTCGCCGCCTCCCATCATCATCATCATTGGTCCGCCGCCGCCGGCAACTACAGTACGTTGACCACCACCACCGCCGCCGGGACCACGGCCACCCGGGCCGCCTCGATTACCCCCACGGCCGCCTTGCCCGCCTCCGCCGCCGGCTGCAACCGCTTCCCTCGAGCCGCCGCCGAAACCGAAGTTCTTCGAGAAACGCATGTTCACACTGAAGAAGCCGCTACCCTGTCCGAAGTTCCGCGGGATGATCGCGTCAGGATCCTGTCCGGACACATCACAGAATGACCACGTCAGGTTCAGCTGATCGCATCGAGTGGCGAGTTGACCGAAGGTCGGGCGTTCAGTGAACAATCCATCACCGTTAAGATCGATACCCGTGTAAATGTTGAAGGGCCGGCCTGTTGACGCCATGATGTGCGGGCTCAAAGAAATTCCCCACGGGAGGCTGACGTTACCCCCGACCATGAAGTTGTGCCGTACGTCGAAAGACGAGCGGCCATATTCTCCGGTCAGATCGTAACTATAAGCAGGCGAACTGCCGGGTCCGTCCGAATCCCCGTTTGCAAATCCAAGACGGTAATTCCCGAATAGCGAAACACGAGTGTTGAAATTCGATCGGAAATTGATCATGAACTGCTGCATCGACGCCCTTCCGGTCGATTCGTACTCATTGATGTTTCCGAGCTCCGGAAAAGGCCGCGGCGCATTAAAACAATCGATCTCGCCCGGGAACGGACATTCAGGTGCATTTATATTGCGAGTACGCAGAACGTTATGATTCCGGGTCGCAATGTAAAACCCCGAGATCGTTGTTCTCCACGGCAACTGGTGCTCGACACCGAGTGCGATCTGATAATAATACGGGGCCTGGATTACGTCGGACATCTGCCGGATGGTGTTAGATACCGGCAGGACAGCCAGAATTTGTTCAGCGGTCGGAACGTTGGTCACGCCATCTACCGTGAATATAGGCTGACGCAAGAGATTTATCGCGATGGCCCTACGAACCGGATCAAGGTCGTTTGCGTTAACAACGAGATTAAGCTGATTCTCGCCGTTAAACCGCTCCTCCTGAAGAGTTAGATTGTCGCTGATCCGATCGTAAAAGACGCCAAACCCGCCGCGGATCACGGTCTTGGGCGGGCGTGCCCCGCCTGCCCCCGGAGACCAGGCAAACGCAAACCGCGGGGCAAAATTGTTGTTGTCACTAATGTTCGTTTGATCCTCATAGCGGAGACCGAAGCTCAACGTCAAACCCGGGTTCACACGCCAGTCGTCCGTAAAGAAAACGCCGTAATCGTACTGCGAGATCTTTATCTCTGGATTTCCGGTCGTGATCGTAAACATATTCGGAATGAAGTTATAAAGCGGATCAACGGTCTGCAGTATTGTTTCCCTGTACTGATCGATCGCAGTAATTCCCGGAATGAACTGGCATCCGGGTTCGCCCGCTTCACAACCCGGAGGAATGCTGCGCGGCGGTATACCCGAAAAACTGAACGCTCCGCCGAAGTTGTTCTCTGAACGATCGGTATAAGAATTTCCGCGAATGCGCGCTCCAAACTTTACGGAGTGCTGTGCGCTCTTTCCAAGGATCGTAGTTGTGTAGTTTTGAATCTCCCAGCTATTTCCCTTATTGAAGCTTTCGCCGATCGTCGCACCTCCGCCAACGAAGGAAGAGCCGACGCTGATCGAGGGTATTGAATTATCCCCGAGCTGCTCGCGTCTCCGGTTATCAAATTGAAAACGCGTCTCGTTGATGGTCGTCGCATTGATGATCATCGTCTCCGTTACACGGAATTCGTGATCCTGCGTTTCTGACTCAAATGCCCGCGACGGAAGCGTTAACCCGCCAATGCCCTGATTTTCGAGCTTTGCCGTGGAAAAGCTGTAACGGAAGATCAGTGTATTGTTCTTGTTAAGCTGGTAGTCGAAACGAGGGCTGATCGAGAACCTTCGGGTCGGTACCGTCACATCGAGGTTGACAGGAACCTCGTTCAGATTCTGATCCAGAATAATGGCGTTGATGATCTGGTTATTGTCTTCGTTCCGACTGTTCATGTCGAGAAAATACGACGACTTCCCTTTTTGGATCGGCCCCGAAATATTTCCGCCGAAGAAACGCCTCTGGCTCGGCGCGCGATTCATTGAAAACGGATTTCGTGAATTCAGGCTCTCATCGTTAAAGTTTCCAAATACGTTTCCTCTGAATTTGTCGGAACCAGGCCGTGTTAAGATCTCGATCCGCCCGAATCCTAAACGGTCAAATTCCGCCGAGAACGGATTCTGGTTGACACGGATCTCGCGGATGGCATCCTTTGGCGGAAGCCGGCCGCCCGTGAAGCCGTCGATGTATATCTGGCCGCCGTTCGGCCCAGCAGACGGGCCCGCCAATGCCTGAAGGGCCTGCTCGAGTTCGTCCGGGTCGTCCGGCAGAGCCTCAAGGTCCTTCCCTTTGATCACGGTCGCACTCGCGCTCGCATCCGGATCGGTCGAGACACCCGTGTCAGCGTCGACATCGACCTGCTCAGCTACGGCTTCGACCGTCATAGGAACGATCAGTTCGGTTTTCTCGCCGGAAGTGACTTCGACCTCTGTGTTCTCATAAGCGGCAAACTTTGGCGCCGAAACTTTGACCGTATATTTACCAGGCGGCAAAGCAGACACCGTGAACTCACCGCGTTGGTTTGTGGTGGCCGTTTTTTCTTTGCCATCTGGGCCCACAACCGTGACCGTGGAACCCACCACAACCGCACCAAGGGCATCTTGAACAACCCCGGTGATGCTTCCCGTAGATTGCGCATTCGTCGGAAGAGCAATTAACACCGCCAAAAGGCCAGTGAATAAAATTGAAGTTATGAATCGCATAATTTGACCGCCAAAATAAAGTTACCCGTCTCTTAGACGGAAAAAATAATAAAATCAGGAGATTTACGGGAAGTCGAATCCGTCAAGACCCGGAATATTGAAGCTATCCTGACCGCCCCTGCCGCGCTGAAGATTGCCCGCTGCCTGTGCCGCACGAACGAAAGGCTCCACGCCTGCAAGCAGCTTGATCGCGCTTATCTTATCCAACGCACTGCTTTTGGTACTCGAAACCGCGATCATATCTCCTGCCTTAAGATCCGCCGCTGTTATGGTAGGAAACCGTTCGAGCATTTCGTCTATCCCGCCGCCGCGCGCTCCGCCGGGAAACATTCTGACTGGCCCGCCCGGCTGCCCCGGAGCTCCAGCGGGAGGTGTTGCTTGCGCCGGTTGAGTGCCCGGACGCGGAGCTCCTCCCGGGCCTCCGGCCCCTTGTGCCTGCACCATTCGCTGAGCAAATTCCTCGGGAAACTTCTTCATCACGGACGCCGTTGCCAATGCAACGGTCACATCCTTGTTTGTCTGAAGGTTTGTGATAACAACCTCGTTCTTTTCAGTGTCGATCGATTTGACCGTACCCGCGATAGTTTGGAATGCACCGGTAACGACCTCGTCCGCGGAAAAGCTCAAGCCATCTGCACTCTTGTCACCAGCAGCGCGCAACATGTCGCCCGCCTGAATGGCTCCAAGCGAACTGACAACAGCCTCGCTATATCTCACCGAATTCGGCGCATAACGTTTGAAAACGGCACCATCCTTCGGCGTCACTACTATGGTCGAAGTCCCCATCAAGTTGCGGACCTCAACGCTTATCTGCCCTGTCTGTGAATTAACACTGGCGACCTTTCCAGAGATACCGCGTGTCCACTTTTCAGCTTCCTTCGCATTTTTTTGCGCGATATCCGATTTGGACATTAGGTATATCGTCCGTGCCGGGAGCTTGGATCTGTCGTCGCCAAACACACCCGAAGCGATCACTTTGTCGCCAACGACGATCTCCGAAAGAGCCGCTGGAACCGCCGAAGCAATGCTCGGCCTTTCGGCCGCTACACGCTTGAATTCTGTCTTCGCGGAAAGCTCCACATTCAACTGGCCATCTTTCGTTTTTATTACGATCTGCTTTTCGGAAACTGAAACAACGTCGCCCGGAACCAATGAAGCTTTGATCTCCGTTTGAGCGGAAATTGAAAAAACAGATATGAGAAGAGCACTAATGAGAAAGATTGCTTTGTTTCGCATTTTCGATACTTAAGCTGTCCGGTTACTGCAAATAAAATGATCCCAGATCAAAGACATTGCGACCAAGGTAAAATTATGACGTATTTTATACGATGATGGTTTAGCCTTTATTGTAAAGTTTTGTAAACACTGCGGTTTACGGGCTAGACCGCCTTCCAGGAGCGTGAGGATCGGGATGTAAGTACTAATCCGGTACCGATAGAAAACAACGCGAAAAGCGCAAATGTCCAAACATAAGGAAGGGAAAGAACCAACGTCAAAGCCAGTACCCCGAACAGGATCGCAAATGTCTCAGACCCCCGTCCACCATTTGACAGGCGTTCCTGCAAAAGCTTTCCAATAAAAACATGAAGTACCACCCGACCGAATCCATAGGCGAGCATGATCATCGCGAACGCCATTAAGCCGACGATCGGAGATATG
>DATFEW010000060.1:0-2972 GCA_035250805.1 Pyrinomonadaceae bacterium | reverse complement strand
TACTGGTCTATTTTGTCTTCGTAGGGGTGCCGAGCGCAGCCACGAGGCCGGGAACATCAGTCCAGGCACCGGACGCCGCCGGGCTGCCTGCCGGAACCGCGCAACTGGTTTTGCGCCAGGAGCTTCTAAATGAGGCTCTCGGCACGATCTTTAGCGAAATAAAACCGCCTACGTTTCCTATCGGATCCGGCGGCGGGTCGTGCGAAAGTGCGATAACGATCTTGCCGACGGGAAGTGGCGTAACAACGAACGTCCAATTTGCTAATAACAAATTAAGCGTTCCTTTAGCGTTCACGGGAAATTATGGTTCGCCGATCGGCTGCATCCCTTTTTCAGGTTGGGCTCAGGCGAATCTCGAATTGCGCTTCGACCGAGATACACAAACAGTCTATGGTGTTCTAAATGTGGAAACGGTGAATCTGGACGGAGTGAATCCGGTTTGGAGCGGGTTGATAACGCCCTTGGTCCAGTCGACGATCAACACACAGGTCAATCCGATTAGGCTGGTTGATGGCAAGCAACTCGCGCTAAATCTTCCGGTCGTAGCATCGAATGGTGTGCTAACCGCGGGAGTGAGCGACGTGCGTTCAGAGGTCAAAGACAATGCTCTCAATCTTTCGGTAATCTACGATTTCAGCGGCGCGCCTGCTAATAACGCGGAACCCAGATGATCACACGCTCATGATCTCGTTTTCTTTGTTCTTCGAGAGCTCGTCGATCTTACCGATGAAGTCATTTGTGAGTTTCTGAACTTTCTCAAGCCCGCCGCGCTCATCATCTTCGGAGATCTCTTTGTCTTTGAGCATCTTTTTCAGAACGTCATTCGAGGCGTGCCGGACGTTGCGGATCGCTACGCGATGATCCTCGGCGATCTCGTTCACCTGTTTTGCAAGCTGTTTCCGTCGCTCTTCGTTTAGCGGAGGTATCGGCAGACGGATCATCTTGCCGTCGTTTGAGGGGTTTAAACCCAGGTTGGCAGCGATTATTGCCTTTTCGACGGCATTTACCTGTGAAATGTCCCAAGGCTGAACGGTAATGAGCTGCGGCTCGGGAACAGCGACCGATGCCATCTGATTCAGCGGCGTCGATGTGCCGTAGTAGTCCACATGAACCGAATCAAGCAGACCGACTGACGCGCGCCCGGTGCGGACGTTTGAAAGCTTTCGTTTGAAATCTTCGACGACCGATTCCATCTTCGGCCTTGTGTCATTCAATACCGTATCGACGCTCATTTCTTGCTGTCCTAATTCGCGGTTCTTGCCGCGTCCAGAGTAACCAGGGTGCCGATCGACAGATCACCGTTCACGGCCTTGATAATGTTTCCAGATTCCTTCATGTTGAAAACCATGATCGGCAGGTTGTTGTCCATACAAAGCGAAATCGCAGATGCGTCCATCACCTTTAGCTGCTTTTCCAGGACTTCCTGATACGAGATCTTTTCAAACCGGGTTGCCGCAGAATCCTTCATCGGATCGGCCGAGTAAACTCCGTCCACCTTCGTTGCTTTGAGAATCACATCGGCGCCGAGTTCACACGCACGCAACGCTGCGGCTGAGTCAGTCGTAAAATACGGATTTCCCGTCCCCGCTGCAAAGATGACCACGCGTTTTTTTTCAAGGTGCCTTATTGCTCGCCGGCGAATGAACGGCTCAGCGAGCTGCGGTATGTCGATGGCCGACATCACGCGCGTGTACACATCGAGTTTTTCAAGCGCGTCCTGCAGCACGACGGCATTCATCACGGTAGCGAGCATCCCGATATAATCGGCCGCACCGCGGTCCATATTCCCGGCTGATTTCGAGACCCCTCGAAAGATGTTTCCGCCACCGACAACTATCGCAACCTCAACCCCAACGTCGTGGACGGCTTTGATCTCTCCCGCCACCGACTCGGCGACGGCGGTATCAATGCCGTAATTCTGCTCGCCCATGAGGGCTTCGCCGGAGAGTTTGAGGAGGATGCGTTTAAACGACATGGTTCTAGGTTCAAGGTTCAAAATTCAGGGTTCGAAAGGAAACTTTGAACCTGGAACTTTGAGCTTGGAACTTGCGTTAGCCCACCATCGATGCTACTTCTGCTGCGAAGTCGTCGGTCTTCTTCTCGATGCCTTCGCCCATTTTGAATCGCGTAAATCGGCGAATCGAAATGTTCTCTTTGATCGAACCGATCTTTTCGGCTACCAATTCACCGACAGTTTTCGAAGGATCCTTCACGAAAGGCTGATCGACGAGAACGTTTTCTTCGTAAAATTTGTTGAGACGCCCTTCGATTATTTTAGCCAGAACGTCATCGGGCTTAGAGGCATTCTTTGGATCATTCTTTAACTGATCCATCAGGATCTCGCGTTCCTTATCGAGGACGCCCGCGGGCACTTCCTCACGCGACGCATAATGCGGATCGGCCGCCGCAATGTGCATTGCGACATCTTTGACAAGCTGCTGAAACTCGTCGCCGCGTGCGACGAAATCGCTCTCACAATTGATCTCGACAAGCACACCCACCTTGCCGCCCATGTGGATATATGAGCCTACGGCACCTTCCGCTGTGACGCGGCCTGCTTTCTTGCCGGCGGTCGCCATTCCTTTCTTACGCAGGATCTCGATCGCCGCAGTTTCGTCGCCGTTCGCTTCGACCAGCGCATTCTTGCAATCGACCATCCCTGCTCCGGTCTTTTCGCGGAGCGATTTTACTGCACTTGCTGTTACGTCTGCCATAACCTTTCCTGATCCCTGATTCCAAATTTCAAATTCCAAATTCTAAATTCCAGATAGGCAGATACCCCGTAGATCTGCAATCTGGAATTTGGAATTTGAATTCAGCTTGCTGAAGCTTCGTTAATTTCTTCCGTATTTTTGGCGGCCTCAGCGACATCTTCGTCCGCCATTTTCTCGATCTCAGGCCTCACTTCAGGCGTCAGATCCGCCCCGGGTTCCTGGTGGGCGTACGAACCGCCTGCCGGATCTGAATGAGTG
>DATFEW010000037.1:0-4600 GCA_035250805.1 Pyrinomonadaceae bacterium | reverse complement strand
TATAATCGGTGAACTTTTTCTATACGGGCGAGAGGCGATGTTGAACTGTATCGGGCACATTGCATTTCTTATTGTAATTAGCGCGTTTGGCTGCGGCAGTCCTGCGCCGACCGGAATCAACGAGGGCGAACCATTCGGCACTTCCGAAAGACAGGTCAGGTTTCGCGTAGAGACCGTCGCGAATGGCCTCGAAGTCCCGTGGGCGTTCGCATGGCTTCCAAATGGTGACATGCTCTTCACGGAACGCCGCGGCCGTGTTCGAACAATTGCCGGCGGCAAATTGGACCTGGATCCCGTATATGTCGTTCCCGATGTCGAACCGAGCAGCGAAAGCGGTCTGATGGACATTTCCGTTCATCCCGATTTTGCGAGGAACTCACTTGTCTATCTTGCATATTCATACAACAGCGATGGCAAACGGGTAAAGGTCGTCCGCTATACGTACGCCGGCGGTAAATTCGCGGATCCGAAGGTGATCATCGAAAATGTTCCCGGTGCACCGAACCACGCGGGAATGCGTGCGGATTTCGGGCCCGACGGCAAGCTTTACATAACGACCGGCGATTCGACCGACTGGAATCTTGCGCAGAACAACAACTCGCTCGCCGGCAAAACGCTGCGTCTGAACGATGACGGCACGATCCCGAGAGACAACCCTTTTGTCGGCAGGTCCGGTTACCGGCCCGAGATATGGACGACCGGGCACCGCAATGCACAGGGGATCGCGTGGCAGCGATCCACAGGCCTGATGTATCAGACCGAGCACGGGCCGAGCGGTTTTGAGGGTAAAGGCGGCGGCGGTGATGAGGTCAATATCGTCGAGAAAGGGATGAACTATGGCTGGCCGGAGATCTCACACCGGGAAAGAAAGGCTGGACTTGTATCGCCGATACTAGAATATTCGCCTGCGTGCGCTCCGGCGAGCGCGATGTTCTATAACGGCGATGCCTTTCCGGGTTTAAAGGGAAATCTTTTGTTCGGATGTCTTCGAGGGATTCGTATCGTCCGCGTTGCCCTCAGCGGCCGTGAAGTTCTCGGGCAGGAAAACCTTCTTGACGGAAAAGTTGGCCGAATACGCGAGGTCGCGGAAGGCCCCGACGGTTATATTTACTTCTCAACGTCGAACCGCGATGGCCGCGGCCGTCCCGTCCCCGAAGACGACCGGATCATGCGGCTGGTTCCTCTCAACTAAGCCTTCTTCGGAAAGGTCGGCAAGAACTGCGGCGTGACCCGCCCGCGCGTTTTTTGTTCAAACGCGTAAGCATACTTGATCAGTTGCGGTTCGCTGAACGGCCGTCCAAAAAATGCCATACCCGTTGCCGCGATGTTCGGCGCGCCTTGAGCGTTCGTGCTTTCGCGAAGTCCGGTCGGAACCGTGATGAACGGATAACCGGCCACCGCAGCGATCGACCACATGGCGCCGCTTGTCGGGCCAACCAATGCGTCCAGTTTATCTTTCGTAAGTACCGCATCGATCCCGTCTTCACGCGTCGCCTTTTTTATCTTTGCCAACGCATCTAAATATGCCTTGTCCGTAAGCTCGCCTTTCTTCTGCGATTCGATGAAAAGCTCCTGTCCAAATTTTGGTAGTTCGCGTTCCTTGTTTTCTTCGTTGAAGTTGATCAGGTCTTCAAGCGTTTTGTACTCCGCACCTCGTCCCGCAAGGTATTTATTCAGATCTGTTTTGAATTCGTATTGCAGTACGCTTGTGCGGTCGCTTCCCATCTGGCTGTAATCGGGCGTGAATGTTACGTCCACGAGTGTTGCTCCAGCCTCGCGCAATTGCTCGATGAACGGCTGATAGTAAGCCTTAACCTGCTCCGTGTTCTGTCGCGGCAGGAATTGCATCACCAAGCCAAGCCGAGCGCCTTTAAGTCCATCAGCATCGAGGAATTTTGTGTAATCTTTCGCACCCTTTCTTGCGTCGACAGTTATCTCGTCGTCCTTGTCGTGACCGACCATCGCACCCAGTACTATGGCGGCGTCGGTCACTGTTCTCGCCATCGGTCCGGCCGTATCTTGAGTGTGTGCGATCGGGATGATGCCGCTTCGGGATATAAGACCAAGCGTAGGCTTAATACCGACGACCCCGTTTGTCACTGCCGGGCAAATGATCGAGCCGTTCGTCTCCGTACCGATCGACGCAGCAGCCAGATTTGCCGAGACTGCGACCCCGGAGCCCGAGCTGGACCCGCATGGGTTTTGATCGAGAAAATAAGGGTTATTCGTTTGCCCGCCGCGCCCCGACCAGCCGCTGATTGATCTGTTGCCGCGGAAATTTGCCCATTCGCTCAGGTTCGTTTTGCCGATTATCACAGCTCCGGCCTTGCGTAATTGCTCCACGACGAATGCGTCTGCCTTCGGAGTTGGAGCGTCGACAAGCGCGAGCGAGCCGGCAGTCGTTTGCATCTTATCTGCGGTATCGATGTTGTCTTTTATTAGGATGGGGATGCCGTGGAGCATCGAGCGCACCTTTCCGCGTTTGCGCTCCTTGTCCAATTGATCGGCGATCGCCAGCGCATCCGGGTTCGTCTCGATAACGGAACGCGTTTTTGTATCGATATGCTTTATTCGTTCGAGATACATCTCCGTCAGCCGCCGTGCCGTCAACTGGCCTGACTTCAACTTAGCCTGAAGCTGCGGGATCGTGATCTCAACGAGCTCTGGATACGGATCGCCGTCGAGGATCGTAGCGTCAATTTTTGAATTACCCAACAGTGTCATCACCGCAAACCCCGCCGCGCCGGCCTTTATAAACTCTCGTCGGTTTGTCTGATTCTTTTTATTCATCGTCATACTAGCGGTATTCAAACTGGAATATTATCACCGATCGTTTCAAGATACGCTTTTGCTAAAGGCACATTCGCACTTCGGAATTCTGCCGGAGTTCCGAGGAAAACGATTCGGCCTTTTTCCATCAGGGCGATGCGCGAACCGAGGAGCATTGCTTCGTGAAGATCGTGCGTTACGAAAACAGCGGTCTTGCCGAGTTCACGAACAAGCCGCGCGAATTCTTTTTGAAGATTTGTGCGCGTTAGTACGTCGAGAGCACCAAAAGGTTCGTCAAGCAAAACGATCGAGGGATCTGCCGCGAGTGCTCGCGCAACGCCCACACGCTGGCGCTGACCGCCGGAAAGTTCGTGCGGGAAGCGCGCGGCGAATTTTTCAGGATCAAGGCCGACGACTTCCAGCATTTCATCTATTCGAGCTTGGACCGACGTTGGATTGCGATCAAGCAAAGTTAAGACCAGCCCGACGTTTTCGGCGACCGTACGGTGCGGAAACAGGCCGCCGTCCTGCAAAACGTAGCCGATATGACGTCTAAGCTTAATGGCATCCCATTCTTTTGTGTTTTTTCCCTCGACTAGCAGGTCGCCTGAAGTAGGGTCGATGAGGCGGTTTATCAGCCTTAAAGTGGTTGTTTTTCCGCAGCCGGACTCCCCCAACAATACCAGGATCTCGCCTTTTTCGATGGTTAGGTCGAGCTCGGCAAGGATACGTGTTGCTGCGATCTCATACCCTACGGAACGAAATTCAACGATGTTATGTTGTGTGTCGTACATTGCGCCGCGAGATTTTAGCATAAACGTAGATAAATGCGGCTTAGTGGACTTATGAGTGTTTATAGACCCACTAAACTGGATCTGGAGAATGCATTAGATCGAACGACCGAAGACCTACTCGATTACGATCTCAAAGTGTTATTTTGCGGTATAAATCCCGGCCTTTATTCGGCTGCGACAGGTTTTCACTTTGCACGCCCCGGAAACCGGTTCTGGAAAGTACTTCATCTGGCGGGGTTTACTGACAGGCAGCTTGATCCTTCCGAGGAACATGAACTCCTGGGTCTCGGGTATGGAGTTACCAGTCTGGTAAGCCGGACCACGTCCCGAGCGGATGAATTGACTCAGGAAGAATACATAAGAGGCGGCCAGATCCTCATTAGGAAGATAAAAAAGTTTCATCCACGGATCGTCGCCGTTCTCGGCATCGGAGCCTTTCGGACAGCTTTTGCACAGCCGACCGCTAAAATCGGCCTGCAGACTGAAAAAGTAAACGATACGAAAATGTGGCTGTTGCCCAATCCAAGCGGATTGAACGCGAATTACCAGATCGAAAACTTTGTTGAGTTATTTAGCGGGCTCCGAGAGGCGGCGCAAGAAGCCTGAAGAAGCTGTTACGCATGACTCATCGCAGTTATTCCCACTCGATCGTGCTAGGCGGCTTGGAGGAGATATCGTAAACAACCCGGTTAACGCCGCGGACCTCGGAAGTGATCCGAGACGAAACGCGTGCCAGAAAGTCGTGAGGAAGCCGCGCCCAGTCGGCCGTCATGCCGTCCGTTGACGTCACCGCGCGCAACGCTACCGTTTTTTCGTAGGTTCGAAAATCGCCCATAACGCCGACCGATTGAATTGGCAGCAGGACCGCGAAGGCTTGCCACACCTCCTTGTACACATCAAAATTGTGCAGCTCTTCGATAAAAATGCGATCTGCCTGCTGAAGAAGCTCAACCTTTTCGGGCGTAATGTTTCCGAGGATCCGGACTCCGAGACCCGGGCCCGGAAATGGGTGGCGTTCGAGGATCATGTCAGGGATG
>DATFEW010000033.1:0-14896 GCA_035250805.1 Pyrinomonadaceae bacterium | reverse complement strand
TTGGTCTCCAATCTTGAAGTTAGCTCTATAACGTTTGTAAAGTCGGCAATAGCGGTGTCGAAATCTCCGCGTGAGAGACTTTGACTACCTGATTTCTCCAGGTCTTTAACTGAAGGTGAATCTTGAGCGGAGAGGTTTATGAAAAGAAATAAAATTATGATTCCGAATGAAAGCTTCAACATAAATCCGAACTCCTTTGTATCCCGCCGGTTCCCCGGCATGAATTGTCTTCTGGAAGCTTCCTAAGAATTAAACACCGATTAGTAACTTTTTATGACATAAATCGGCGAGTCCATGATTTTGTATCTTATTTATTTTGACGCATTTACGACGAATGATTCTTCTGCAGGTCGTAGCGGCCGCGCGAGCCAAAGAGGGCGGCGCAGTCCATTTGGTCCTGGGGCTGGACGGGTCATTGCAAGCCATTCTTTATAAATCGCGTACGATTTTTCAGTATCGACAAAAACATCACCATATTTATCTTCAAGATGGGCTTTCTCGACCCTCACCCTTTGATGCCAGCAGTGCATGCCGCTTACCGGGTCGGGATGAACGGGAAACGTAATGTTTTGGTGAACGCCGCCGTCGGTCCAGAAAATACGCGACGTATCAGGGTCATCGCTCTTGTAGGCACCGATGCCTTCGACAACGCGCATCTTCCATTTACCCGGTTCGATCTCGTCGATCGTCACTTTATTCGTAGACCAGCGGTTACTCTTCGCATCCTGATCCCGCCGCCAACGACCGATATGGTGTGAGCATGCAACAACCCCCGGCCGCATCCCTTCGGTAACCCAGGCGCGATTTACGAAATAGCCGATATCAGTCGAGATGCGAACAAGATCACCCGTTTGAATTCCCAAGCGTTCGCCGTCGCTCGTGTGCATCCAGAGCGGGTTTCGATTCGAGATCTCGGCCAGCCATTTAGCATTTCCAGAGCGCGTATGTATTAAAGTCGGTAATCGAAATGTCGGGACCAGTACTATCTCATTCGGTCGGAGGTTGTCCGGGTGAATGTGGCTTTTTACGTAGGTTGGTATTGCGTATTCCGGCCAACCCCAATCGGAGGTCGTCTTTGAAAACAGCTCTTGCCTTTTTGATGGAGTATTGAATCCTATGCGGGCCTTGCCATCCACTATGGCCGCGATCACCTTTCCATCCTTCCGGACCTCACCACGATCGGCGTCGATCTCGGCATCGGAAAGCTGCGATTCCGGCGAAAGGGCCAGATGCTTTTCGATCACAGCAGTCTCTACCTCAAACGCACCGTATTTGCGCATGTAATCCAGCGGCGTCAATCCTTCTTCGGCGGCCTTCTCGGGCAGGCCCTTTGTGTTCTCGAAAATGTATCGATAGTACTCGTCGATCGTTATCTTTTCGCCAGGACGATATGGAGAAATGAAATGCTTTCGAATGCCGAGATAGCCGTCCGGGTCGATCCGCCACGAAAGCTCGAACCAAAATTCATCCTCTTCCCACACCTCGCCAGGATTTGTTTCATACGTGAACGTAGTTTCCCGTCCCATTCTGCGCGCCGCTTCGCGCAGCACCGGTTGACGAAATGAGACCCACATCCCTGTATGAGTTTCATAGCTAGTCAGATCGTGCCGCTCGCTGGCGTTGCCCATGGGCAACACGTAATCGGCAAAGTATGCGGTTTCATTCCACGTCGGTGTTAAAGCAACATGGAGTCCGATCTTGTTTTCGTCTGAGAGAGCTTCGATCCAGGTAAAGCCGTCCGGGTACGTCCAAACCGGATTAAACACTCGTGTGAAATAGACCGCCAGCTTCCCTCTTCCGTCTTTGAGAAGGTGCGGAAGCAGAAAGCTCATTTCGTAATGCGAAAGCGGATACTCGATCGGAAAATGAAGCTCGTTCCAGGATTTCTGGGCGGGCGGTGTCGAAAACCCGGCAGGCTTGAATTTGTTCCACGCCGAAGGTGAGGTACCGCCTTCGGTTCCCACACTGCCTGTCAGAACGCTCAGAAAATGCAGACACCGTGCGACAGCCCAACCGCCCAGATTTCCCGCCCCTGCCGAGCGCCAGTTGTGACAAGAGAATCGCGTCCCGGCACGGCCGATCTGGCGGGCGACGTCGACTATCGTCTCGGCCGAAACTCCGCTTTCCTGTTCGGCAAATTCGGGCGTGTATTCGGCATATAAATTTGAAATTTCAGATATGAAATTCTCAAATGTGATATCGGCGGACGGATTTAATTCGGCCAACGAATCGCGCCAATTCACCCAATCGCGTAGAAAGTTTTCGTTGAACAACCGCTCGTTTATGATGATCTTCGCCATTGCCAGTAGCACGGCTGCTTCGCTGCCTGGGTAGGTCGGCATCCAGTAATCAGCCATCGATGCCGTATTAGAAAGACGCGTATCCATCACGGCGAGCTTCGCGCCGTTCATCATCCCTTCGATGATGCGTTGAGCATGAGGGTTGAAGTAATGACCGGATTCCAGATGGGCTGAGATGAGCAGAATGAACTGTGCGTTCGCATGATCGGGCGAAGGGCGATCATATCCCTGCCAGATCGCATAACCGAACCGCGCTCCGGCAGAGCAGATGTTCGTGTGGCTGTTGTGCCCGTCAACGCCCCACGCTTGCAGTATACGGTCTATAAACCCTTCGTGTCCTGGTCTGCCGACGTGATAAACAACCTCATTTTTCCGATCTTCCTTCAGAGCTTTTCTAATCTGTCCGGCGATATCGTCGAGAACCTCGTCCCAGGAAAGGCGTTCCCATTCACCGCCGCCGCGTACGCCTTTGCGTTTCAGTGGATAAAGAATTCGGTCGGTATCATTTATCTGATTGATCGTCGCCGGGCCCTTCGCACAGTTCCGGCCGCGGCTGCCCGGATGGTACGGATTGCCCTCAAACTTGCGCACCCGCATCGTCTCTTTATCGACGTAGCTCAGAAGCCCACAGCCAGCCTCGCAATTAAAGCAGGTCGTCGGCACGATCATGTAATTCTTTTTCTCGCGCTTCTGCCCGCTTTTCGCCTCGTACTCAACCCAGTTGTCCCATTTCTCCGGTGGCGGATAGTCGGTGAGATTTCCGGGTTCGACGATCGGCGGCAAAGCCTCGCCGTCCTCACCGTGGAGGCTCGGAATCAGGTGCAGCGTCTCCGCAAAGCGTTCGATGAAAGATGGCGAGTGTTTTGCCATATTTAACTCAAGGGAATTAACTGTGGAGCTTTTACCCAAATGCGTTCGCCGATATAAAGGCCCGCTAGGATCAAAACTCCCGCTAGCGCGAAACCGAAACCACCTCCGGTCAGGAGCAGAAATATCGGAAGAGCATTTCCTGTCAGTACCATTCCAATCCAAAACTGAGTGCTGAATTCCCCGCTGGTGATCATTTTCGCGACGGCCTGCGCATCGTCTGTTGAATGCGGCGTCGTTAGTTCGATCGCGAGTGTAATGAGATGGACGACGAGCGTCGCAACTGACAAAAACGTCAGCACCAGCATGAACCCTATATTCACGCTCACATACAGCGATGCGATCAAAAACACTGCAAACCCCGCCATCAGCGAATGAATGATCATATGAAGGCCAAGCATCGGCGACTGCCAGAAGTCGCGCCCTTTTGCTTGTGCGAAAAGAAAGGCTGTGTAAACGGCGGTGAGCAGTGCGAACACGATGCCCAGCGGCTCGATATAATTCAAGGCGCTTCGATATCCGAAATACGACGCGAGCAGCCAAACCGTCAAAAGCCCGCCATACGCCGTAATGATGTACGCACCGCGTGTCAGCCACGACCGCCACTGCGGACGCAAAAGTACGTATAAAAATCGGTCAGGACGTCCGAGATCTTTGATCAAAAGGATTCCCGTAAACGTAAGAAAGGCAATGGCCGTTATTGCTCCAAGCCTCTTCACGCCCTCGGGAATGCCCATAAAGTATCCGCCAAAGATCGGCAGAAAAAACGCTCCGGCTGCGATCGCTTTCGTCCAGATATATGCCGAAACTTCCCAGCCCCACAGCACGCCTTTGCCCGGGGCATCATATACGCGTCGCGGTTTGTCCTTTTGCCTTCGGCCGTTCGATTCGATCTTATAGAGAGTTTGCGGAGTCATTTTGTTGGAGTTGACCTTGGTTCTTTCTTCCGCAAATTTCGCGTAGTGCCCAACGCCCGACGATTGGCTCGACCACATATATTCCGTATTCGGATTCGCCTCCGTCGGGTCGAGCGATGCCTTGTCTCCGTCAATATAAAACAGTTTCGGCTTAGTTCCCTTTTCCGGTTTTCGTACCGACACGGTTTCGCGGGCGAGTAGCTTGGATATCTCGGTTTCGGGGTTATCCATATCACCAGAAATGATCGCGTGCTCGGGGCAAACGTTTACACACGCCGGCTCCAAACCTATATCGACTCGGTGCGTGCAGTAATTGCACTTCGCGGACGTATGGTCGTCAGGGTGCATGTAGATCGCGTCGTAAGGACACGCCTGAGTGCACGCTTTGCAGCCGATGCATCGGCGGTCATCAAAATCGACGATGCCGTCCTTGCGGGTAAACAACGCCTCGACCGGACATATCTCAACGCACGGCGCGTCGGCGCAGTGATTGCACCGCATCACCGAAAACAGCCGCCTTGTGTCTGGGAAAGTCCCCTTCTCTATGTATTTCACCCACGTGCGGTTTACGCCGATCGGCACTTCGTGCTCGGCCTTGCACGCTACCGTGCATGCATGGCAGCCGATACACTTGCGGTTGTCGATGATGAAGCCGTAGTTCATGAATCAGTAAGAGTTTAGATCAACCGCCAAATACACGAAAGACACGAAACCGAAAAGAACCTCCCTTAGCGTTTTTCGTGTCTTTATGGGTTTCTATCTTAGCGAAGCGTTGATCTTCGCGATTACATCGCTGCCTGGACAAAGCTCGGATTTAGAAAGCGAGTTCAGGGGCCGATCGTTCGTCTGCAGCATTTCGTGAAGATCGCTCGAATCGTTATCGATGTAGAGCAGACCGGTAAGGATCTCGCCCGTCTGCTTCGCGCGTTGTAGAGCGCTTGCTGCCGACAATCGATCGAAAGGGTCCCAGTCTTTTGCAAGCTTGTGCAGGCGAATAACGGAGCCGTCGTGCATCGTCAGGTCGTTAACCGAACCGGCTTCGTAGCTCGTCGTTATCTCTTTCATCATCGGAGCAAAGTCCATTGTCCCGGTGATCTCAACATGCTCGCGAACGTAATCGTACGATTTTGTCGACCCCGGATTATTGTTGAACGTAACACATGGAGAGATGACATTCAGCATCGCGAATCCGCGGTGATGCATCGCAGCCTTGAGCAAAGGCGTAAGCTGTTCCTTGTCACCTGAGAAACTTTGCGCAACGAAGGTCGCTCCAAGCTCGATCGCAAGACTGGCGAGATCGATCGCTTCAAATAGGTTCACCGAGCCGGCCTTGCTCTTCGAACCGGCATCGGCGGTCGCCGAATCCTGACCTTTGGTCAACCCGTAGCAGCCGTTGTTCATCACGAGATACACCATGTTCAGGTTGCGGCGGACGACGTGGACGAACTGTCCCATCCCAATTGATGCCGTGTCGCCATCTCCCGACACGCCGAAGTAGATCAAATCCCGATTCGCCAGATTCGCACCGGTCGCAACCGATGGCATCCGACCGTGGACGGAGTTAAACCCGTGCGAGTTCGACAGAAAGTAAGCGGGCGATTTCGATGAGCACCCGATTCCCGAAAGCTTCGCAACTTTATGCGGCTCAATGTTCATTTCCCAACACGCCTCGACAATCGCTGCGTTGATCGAATCATGCCCGCACCCAGCACATAATGTGCTCAGCGAGCCCTCGTAATAATCGACCGTGTACCCGAGGTTATTTTTCGGCAATGCGGGGTGTCTAAATGAGGAGCGTACGTATGTCATACCGCAACTTATTAATCAAGACCATCGTATTTCTTCGGATGGGAAAAAAAAAGGTATCCCCTCGTTCTTCGTTATGCGATTACTGCTTCCACGATACTGACCGGAGACTCGGTCGGAACGACACGAGTCATCTTGAATCCCGCCTTGGCGAGCAGTTCGTCATACTCGGTTGGTGTCCGTTCCTGCCCTCCGGGTACGACCAGCATAATAATGTCCGCGATCTTTCCGAAATGCGCCGAGTCGTCTTCCGGCAGGACGAATTCCACGATCAGCAGTTTGCCTTGGGGATTCATTGCTCGGCGTACGTTTCCCAGAATCGTCAGACACTGTTCTTCGTTCCAGTCGTGGATGATATGCGACAGGATGTACGCGTCTCCTCCGGAGGGGACGCCTTCGAAAAAGCTGCCGTGCTCAATAGTCACACGATCGGCAACGCCGCTCTTTTCAAGAGACGCCGGAGCATCCGTAACGACGTGCGGCAGATCGTACAGTATTCCGCCCGGACCCTCGTGGATCGACAGCACTGCAGACAGCATATTCCCGGTCGCGCCGCCCACGTCGACGATCGTGCCGAACTGCGAAAAATCATATGCTGCGGCAACCGCCGGAGGCTCACCGCCGTGAATGCCGACCATGCTCTGGCTGAAGAGCGAGGCTTCGTCCTGGTGCTGCGCGAAATAATCGAAGATGGGCATTCCGAACGCTTTCTCGAATCCTGTTTTGCCGGTTTCGATCGAATGCACGATCTCTTCGAACGCCGCAACAAAGGTTGGCCCGGCCATCGTCAAAACTGTCTCGTGGGCCGCGCCGGGAGCGCCTTTTTTCAGCGCTTCGCTGAGCGGTGTTAGCCCGAATCGGCCGCCATCCAATTGGGAAAAAACTCCCACGCTGGCGAGAGTTCGCATCAATCGGTTTAGAGAAGGAGCATGCGACCCCGTCGGACCCGCAAGTTCTTCCGCGGTTTTCGGTCCGTCGGTAAGATGGTCGGCTAGCTTAAGTTTTGCGGCAGCGTACATCATTTTTGATACCCACAAGCCGGTGGCCATCTGAATAACCTGTACGTGCGGGGGTGGTGCATCTGGCTGAGCCTGAAGTGCGGTGTTCATTTCGATCTCCTTGTTCTTTTGTGTGTGTCGAGCGTACCGCGAAGAATACAATGATTTCGTAAACGGCGCAAAAGGAACTATTTTGCGTGGCTTCCGATCTGACGGTATATGTTATCTGCAGTGATCGGCATGCCGTCATAATTCAAAATAGAAATGAGCTTAGCGGGATCGACCCCGAGCTCGATCATCATCAGGCTGCGGAACTGGGCATCGCGGTTTTGCTCGATGACGAAGATGCGTTCGTGGTTATCGACAAAGTCACGAAAGGCTCGGCCAAATGGAAATGCGCGAGGGCGCATTGCGTTGAGATGGATGCCTTCTTTATCAAGTAATTCTAATGCTTCCTCCGCAGAATATGTTGACGTTCCAAAGTAGATAACTCCATCACGGGGCACACTCGCTACCGATCGTGTTGCTGCCTGTGCCTCGTTGTCTCCGCGACTCTGTGGTGAATAAAACTCCGGCTGCGGCACAAGTTCCTTCGCCGTCTCCCATTTACGGAGGAGGCGGTCGACGTTGCGGCGGTAGGTGTCCGCATCCTCGGTATAGACAGCATATTCGTCGCGGGACGACCCCCGTGTGACAAAGGCGCCTTCGGTCGCGTGCACCCCAGGAATCGTGCGATATGGAATTCCGTCCTGATCTATATCGAGGTATCGGCCGAACTTTCCCTTGAACTGCTCCAAGGGCTGCGTCATCGATTGATCCCCGTGCTGTTGTGCGTCGATCTCAGACAATGTGGCGTCCGCATTATCAAGGCCGTTAGCACGAGAAAGTTCCTCAAGTTTCTCGCGGAACACGCTGCCGTTAGACGCATAGATGTGTTCGAGTGCCGCCGACGAGAGGATCTTTCCGCGGTCCCACTGTACCGCGTCGTCCCAAACAAGTGGCTCGGTTACGTGGTCGTTCATGCCTAGGTCGAGATCTGTCATCACTATGACCGGAGTTTGAAGCCTCTCAGTCAGGTCGAACGCCATGGTCGTCATCTCGAAACACTCCCTCGGCGTTGCCGGAAAGAGTAGGGGATGCTTTGTGTCACCGTGTGAAGCATATGCAGCGAGTAAAATATCCGACTGCTGCGTGCGCGTCGGCATGCCCGTCGAAGGCCCGGTCCGCTGTACGTCGATCAGCACGCTTGGCACTTCGGCAAAATAGCCAAGCCCGAGGAATTCCTGCATTAATGAAACACCGGGACCGCTCGTTGCAGTAAATGCACGAGCGCCGTTCCAGCATGCGCCCATTACCATTCCGAGCGCGGCAAGCTCGTCCTCGGCCTGCACAATTGCGTAATTGTTTTTGCCCGTTTCAGGATCAACGCGGTATTTTCCGGCATACTTTGCAAACGCGTCAACAACTGACGTCGAAGGCGTGATCGGATACCATGCCGCGACAGTAGCACCCGCGTAAATCGCTCCGAGCGCGCAAGCGGAATTGCCGCTGTAAAGGATCTTGCCACCCAGGAGATCGCGTCGCTCGACACGCAGATCGAATGGATATTCGAAATTTTGCCTAACGTAATTTACGCCCAGATTCAACGCCTTAATGTTCGGTTCAATAAGCTTTTCTTTGCCCTTGAACTGCTCGCCGATTAATGATTCGAGCACCGGAAATTCGATATCAAATAGCGTTGCAAGTACACCGATGTAAACGATGTTCTTGAACAACTGCCGCTGACGCGCGTCAGTAAATTCCGCGTTACAGAGTGCCGTCATTGGGATCCCGAGATGCGAGATGTCCGTTCGTTCATATCCGGGCGGTAACGGCTTCGTGCTGTCGTAAACGAAATAACCGCCCGGTCGAACATCCGCGTAATCCTTCTTCATCGACTGCGGATTAACGGCCACCATCAAGTCGATCCCTTCGCGACGGCCGAGATAACCCTTTTCCGAAATCCGAACCTCATACCACGTCGGCAGCCCTTGAATGTTTGACGGAAAAATATTTTTGGGCGTCACGGGCACGCCCATGCGGAACACCGCCTTGGTAAAAAGCGCGTTCGCTGATGCGGAGCCCGTGCCGTTCACATTCGCGAATCGGATCACAAAGTCGTTCATCTTGTGTTTGCCTGGTCCGTCCGCTTGTGCACGGGTCGTTGTCTCTGTCATAGAGCTGATCGGTTGACTCGGGAATTACACGCTGGCCGTACAAACATGATAGAAGGTTCATGAAGAAAAAGGAAGAAATAGCCGTCCGCAATAGGGATTTTCCCTATACCCCTCCTCTCGACAGTTGGATAAGTTTATAGGAGTTAGCCAGCTTTAATCCGAAAACTATCAATCTCCTGCCTCTGAAACGATGGAAAATCTAACTACGTTGCCGCAACTGCCGCGAGTTGAGGAGAGATCTTGGAAAACGCACTGGCTTTTCCGGTATGGACTGGCGATCGCGCTTTACGCCGTCACGCTTGGCCTGTCCATGCTGCTCAGTTATGCCAACGCCAGAATAAATCTTACCATCCCCGTGGTGCTTGCCTTGGTAGCGGGAGCCTGGTATGGCGGCCGTATGCCGGGACTTCTGATCGCGGTCCTTTTTCAAACGACGACCATCCTTTACGCTCCGGTCCCGGCCGATTCCACTGTGCCTAAAGCTATTTTTCAGCACTTCAGTGTTTTTTCTTTGTACGTGTTTCTTGTACTTGTCATCAGCGGGCTCAAGACTGTTCAGCAACGGCTTAGCGAACAGCGAGACCTGCTTCAGGTCACATTATCGAGCATCGGCGACGCTGTTATCGCCACGGATACAAAGGGCTCGGTCACATTTATGAATCCGGTTGCCCAGGAGTTGACTGGCTGGGAGGAGGCCTCCGCTCGCGGGACCGCGCTCGAGGATGTCTTTCACATAGTAAATGAACAAACCGACGATACGGTCGAAAACCCAGTTGCCAAGGTACTCTCGACCGGCGCGGTCGTAGGACTTGCGAACCACACCATCCTCGTATCGAAGGACGGCAGCAACATTCCTATCGACGCCAGTGCAGCCCCAATAGTTGATCGCGGCGAGATCAAAGGCGTCGTACTGGTTTTCTCGGATGTTTCGGAAAGGAAACATGCCGAAGCCATGGCCTCAAGGCGTTCGGGGGAGATCGCGGCTCTTTACGATTTTTCTCAGCGCCTTCAGCACGCTGATTCGATGGATGAAGTTTATGAGGCTGCGCTTGATTCCATATTTGTTTCGCTCGATTGCGATCGCGCTGCGGTTCTTCTCTTTGACGACACCGACGTAATGAGTTTCGTCGCTGCCCGGGGTTTGAGTACGAAATATCGAGAGGCCGTATCTGGCCACTCGCCCTGGAAGGCAGAGGATAACGACGCCCAGCCTTTCAGCGTCGAGGATCTGGACGCGGCGGACCTTACGGACGAGCTTCGAGAAACGATTCGAAACGAAGGCATTGTCTCACTCGCATTCATACCGCTTGTTGCGGGCGACCGGCTTATGGGCAAGCTGATGGTTTATTTCGACGAACCACACAGCTTCACTGACTCCGAATTCGAAATGGCGATGACAATCGGTAACCAGATCGCAGCGGGTGTCGAACGCAAACGCACCGAACGTAAGCTCCTCGAGAATGAAGAACGGCTTCGTCTCGCTACCCAGACAGGAAATGTGGGGGTTTGGGATTGGGATGTGCGAGCCGATCACATCGAATGGACCGATTCTGTTTACTCGATCCACGGCATACCACTCGGAAGGTTCGATGGGCGGTCGGAGACATTCGCGGAGCGGATACATCCAGAAGATCGCGAGTTTGTTTCGAAGCGGATCGAAATGGCCTTATCCGGAGAAATGCCTTATGACCTTGAATTCAGGATCGCGCGTCCTGACGGCGATGTTCGTTGGCTGTATACGAATGCTTTAGTTCTGCGTGACGACTCGGGACCGTATCGGATGATCGGCGCTACGGTGGACATCACTGACCGACTTAGGGCCGAAGCCGCTCGGCGCGAGAGCGAGATAATGCACCGGCTTGTCGAAGCACAAGAGGCGGAACGGCACCGCATTGCTCGTGATCTTCATGATCATCTGGGCCAAAAGATGACGGCATTGAGATTGCAGACCGAAGCTCTTAGCGCGAAATGTGCAGATGATCCTTCATTGGCGGCGGCAGTACTAAGGGTCCAGAAATCGGCGGTGGACGTTGACCGTGATATTGGATTCCTGTCTTGGGAGCTTCGGCCGACCGAACTCGAAAACCTGGGGCTTGAAAACGCTCTTACCACCTTCGTTCGCGAATGGTCCGGACAGTACGGGATAAAGGCCGAGTTCCATACGAGCAAAACTGAAACCAACGGAAACGGTTCGCGCCTGGATCATGTTGTCGAAACCAACTTGTACCGGATCGTTCAGGAGGCCCTGAATAACGTGCTCAAACACGCCGACGCAAAGAGCGTTAGCGTTCTGCTTCATCATCGAAAGGACGAGGTCGTGCTGATCGTTGAGGACAACGGTTGCGGATTCGATGAGGCGATGGGTGCGGCCAACGGCGCGACGCGTGGCGGCCTCGGGCTCGTTGGAATGAAGGAGCGCTCGGCCTTGCTCAATGGCGTTCTGGAGATCGACAGCCAGCCTGGCACCGGCACTACCGTAGTGGCACGGATCCCCCTCAATTAACTCGAAGGGGCAGCTGTTCCATTCCCATTCTTTGTAATTTGGATCAGGGTGCCGGGTACGTCGGGCCCGTATTTCACATTACCGGCCTTCGTCACGTTGTACCAGAATTTCTGCATATCCCATGCGGCGGTGGGGCAGCGCTCGGCACAGAGACCGCAATGAAGACAGACATCTTCGTCCTTGGCCATGATGCGCGCGGTTTGCGGGACGGGCTCAGAGACGTAGAGGTCTTGCTTTAGATTAAGGGCGGGAACTTTAGTACGTGAGCGAAGATCTTCTTCCTCACCATTAGAGGTAAAGGTGATGCAGCTTGTCGGACAAATATCGACGCAGGCATCGCACTCGATGCACTTTGGCGCGTAGAAAACTGTCTGGACATCGCAGTTCAGACAGCGCATCGCCTCCTTATAGCCGGCAAGTTGATCGAAACCCATCTCAACTTCCTGCTTACGGTTTACAAGCGTCTTTGTCTTAGGAGCTTGCGGAACTACGAGACGCTCGTATTCATCGATCTCGCTGTCGTACGCCCATTCGTGGATACCCATCTTCTGCGAGATCAGATTCACGTGCGGAGCGAGACGCTCCTTCACCAGGTCCTTGCGATGGCACAGCAAGTCTATCGAGATTGCCGCCTGATGACCGTGGGCGACCGCGGTGATGACATTCTCGGGGCCGAATGCCGCATCGCCGCCGAAGAATACTTTTGGATGCGTCGATTGGTACGTCACCTTATCGACGACAGGCATGTCCCATTTATCGAAGTCCAGCCCGATGTCACGCTCTATCCACGGAAACGCATTCTCCTGGCCGATAGCGACCAGCACGTCGTCTGCGGGATAAAAAACCTCGGGTTCGCCCGTCGGGACAAGTGAACGTTTACCCGCGTCGTCATAGACAGCCTCGACCTTCTCAAACATCACACCCTTCAGACGACCGCCTTCGACAACAAAAGACTTCGGAACGTGGTTGTCGATGATCGGGATATCTTCATGCATCGCGTCTTCTTTTTCCCACGGCGAGGCCTTCATATCCGCAAAGGGCGAGCGGACGATCACTTTTACATCCTCTCCGCCCAGACGACGGGCCGTGCGGCAGCAGTCCATCGCGGTGTTTCCTCCGCCAAGTACTATCACCGTCTTCCCTATCTTGTTCGTATGCTCAAACGCCACACTGCCTAGCCAGTTGATCCCTATGTGGATATTCGCCGAGCCTTCCTCACGTCCCGGTATCTTCAGTTCCCTGCCGCGCGGTGCGCCCGTCCCGACAAAAACAGCGTCGTAATCCTGATCAAGCACCCACTTCAGGCTCTCTACATAGTGCTTGAAGTGAGTCTTGATTCCCATATCCAGGATGTAATTTACCTCCTCGTCCAGCACACTCTCAGGAAGACGAAACGCAGGGATCTGGCTGAGCATGAACCCACCGCCCTTTCTCAGATCGTCAAAGAGATCGATCTCATATCCCAGCGGAGCCAGATCGCGGGCGACCGTCAGTGACGCCGGTCCGGCCCCGATCAATGCGACTCTCTTACCGTTCGGCTTGAACGGCCCTTGAGGCATCAGCGACTTGACCTCGCCTTTGTTATCCGCCGCCACCCGCTTCAGACGGCAGATCGCGACGGGCTCTTCCTCTACGCGCCCACGGCGGCACGCCGGCTCACACGGGCGATCGCACGTACGCCCCAAAATTCCGGGAAACACGTTCGAATCCCAGTTGATCATGTAAGCCTCGGTATAACGGCCCTCAGCGATCAAACGAATGTATTCTGGGACGGGCGTGTGGGCGGGACAGGCCCACTGGCAATCCACGACTTTATGGAAGTATTCAGGGTTTTGGATGTCGGTCGGTTTCAAGATCGTTCCACCTAATCATCTTAATTCTAGATCAATGTAAATATCTTTGCTAGCAAATGCATAGAAACCGCAATGACTTGCGTCTAATACAAAACCGGATGGATTGCGTGAGGCCGACCATCCATATAACATTAATAGAGGCGCCTGTGGGCCGTTCAGATGCTAATGATGCGTAAACTTTCTTTATTACTGGGATTCGCCCTCCTGCTTTCCGTCGTGACCGTCTCGTCGCAAACCAAAACGACGGTCCTTGATAGCTGGAAAAAAGCTGACGCCAAAGAGGTTCCCGACTTTGCCTTTACGGATTTCGAAGGAAGGCCTCGCAAGTTTTCTGAATATAAGGGAAAGGTCGTGCTGATCGATTTTTGGGCGACCTGGTGCGGACCGTGCCTTGCGGACATTCCAAAGCTTAAAAGGCTCTTCGAAAAATATAAGGGGGACGGATTCGAGATACTAGGTTTGAACAGCGAAACAATCGGCGACGAGGATGCGTCGGATCCGGAATTTGCAAAGGAAGCCGCGGTGCGAGCTAAACAGATCGTGAAGACGCGAGGCGTAAACTGGATCCAGGGAGACTCGAAAACCTCGCTACCGGTCGCGGTCAATATATTTGACGTGAAGGCTTTACCGACGAAGATACTTATTGGCCGCGACGGTAAGATCATTGCAAAGATCGGGGAAAAGGACGACACGGAAAAAGTGGTCGCGGACGCAATGGCGAAAACAGTGATCAGTGGTCAGTAGTCAGCAGCCGGCCAAAACAAATTTGAGCTCGCGAATTCTTCAATCGATACTACTGTGCTTCGTCTTCACGACGTTCGCCGCAAGTCTCTGCGCGCAGAACCCGGTCTCACTTACAATGACGGTCTCGCCCGCAACTGTTCCGGCGGGCGGCAAAGGCACTGCGCGGATCAATGCAAGCATCGGCGGTGGCTGGAACATGTATTCCATCACCCAGGGCGGCGGTGGGCCTATCCCCACGCGTATCAGCCTCGGCGAAGGGCCATTCAAAATGGGCGCCGTCTCGGGACCCCGGCCCAAAGTAAAGCTTGACCCGAACTTTGGCATCAACACGGAATCGTATTCGGGCAGTGCTGCGTTTACGGTTCCGTTCACAGTGAATGCGGATGCCTCTGCAGGGGCCTCGACGCTCAGCGCAAAGGTCCGATATCAGGTTTGTAACGATACGGTTTGCCTACCGCCAAAGACAGTCCCGCTTACGGCGGCATTGACGATCGCCGCTGCGGGAACGTCTGCTTCTCCCACTCCGACCGCAACACCGGGAACCCCGACGCCTTCACCTTCCCCGGAAGCAAACGTAAATGCCAACACGAACTCGTTGGCGAATGCGAATGCAAATTTAGAAACGAATTCGAATATCGCTGTTTCACAGGCTGATATCTTCTCGGCGAATTCGAACGCGGCACCGGTCACCC
>DATFEW010000021.1:0-8686 GCA_035250805.1 Pyrinomonadaceae bacterium | reverse complement strand
TAGTCCAGCCCGGTCACGTACCCGATGCTGATCACGTTGTTCTTCAGCCCGTATATCCAGCCCCCGCCATAAGTTCGTGTGTCCGACGGAAATCCGAGCGTATGCACGGCCTTGCCTTCGGGAAAATCTCCTTCTGGGACTTCCCAAAGCTCTTTCACACCGAGCGAGAACACCTGCGGCTCCTTGTCGTCCATCAAGCCGAGACGCGAGATCAGACCTTTCGCCAGCGAACCGCGAGAGCCTTCGCCAAGCACCGTTACCTTCGCAAGGATGTCCACGCCGGGCTCAAAGTTCGCCTTCGGTTTGCCGTCTTTACCAATCCCCTTATCTCCCGTGCGAATGCCGATCACGGCGTCGTTCTCATCGTATATAACGTCGGCCGCGGGAAACTCCGGGAAGATGTTTATCCCGGCCTCTTCGCATTTCTCACCGAGCCATTCACACATCTTGCTCAGCGAAAGGATGTATTTGCCTTTGTTCTTTAGCGGCGGAGGGACGATCGGTGCGTTGATCGCTTTTTTCTCCGTCAGATACCATGCCGCATCCTCGGTCACGACCGAATCTACCGGACAGCCTTGATCGAGAAAATCGGGCATCAGCTCACGGATAGCGATCGGGTCCATCACGGCGCCGCTCAGGATGTGTGCACCGACGAAGCTTCCCTTCTCGACGACCGCAATCTCGATATTACCGATCTTATTGCCCTGCTTTATCCCCTTCTCAATGAACTCGTCGTGCTCGGCGACTTTCTGCTTTAGCCACAACGCCCCCGCCAAATTTGCCGGCCCTGCCCCGACAAACACCACGTCCATCTCGATCTGTTCCCGTTCGGTCATAAGGTAATAATGTAAAGCGCAAAATGGAAAATGGAAAATATGATCGCGACTTCATTTTCCATTTTCCATTATCAACTTTCCATTTGTTTTTTGAGACTTTCGGTGTACGGTGCTCTTGCAACACCCTTTTCGGTAATGATAGCGGTCACGAATTCGTTTGGCGTTACGTCGAAGGCGTAATTTGAGACACCGATGCCGTCGGGAGCGAGTTGAATGTCCCGGACGTGTGTTATCTCCCTAACATCACGTTCCTCGATTGGAATTTCGTCTCCCGTCGGGCAGTTGAGGTCAACGGTCGAGAGCGGAGCGGCGACATAGAACGGAATTCCGTGCTGCTTCGCAAGGACTGCGACCATGTATGTCCCGATCTTGTTCGCAACATCGCCGTTCGCGGCTATGCGGTCAGAGCCGACAACAACCGCTTGCACCTTCCCCTTTTTCATCATGTGGCCGGACATGTTGTCGGTGATGAGCGTAACGGGGATCTCGTCCTGATGCAGTTCCCAGGCAGTGAGCCTGGCCCCCTGCAGGTATGGCCGCGTTTCGTCTGCTATAACCGATATGTGTTTACCGGCATCGACGGCTCCGCGGATAACGCCCAACGCCGTGCCCCAAACTCCTCCCGTCGCCAAAGCTCCGGCATTGCAGTGCGTTAACACGGTTGAGTTGTCGTCCAATAGCTCACCCCCGAACTTGGCGATCAGCCTCTGCGACTCGATATCTTCAAGATGTATCGCCTCAGCATCGGCTATCAGAATACCTTTGATCTCGCTGACCGACTTCCCTTCCGACTTCGCTGTCTGAAAGGTTCGCTTCATTCGGTCGATAGCCCAGAAAAGATTCACGGCTGTAGGACGCGTCTTGCCGAGAACGTCACAGATATAATCAAGCTCCTCTTCGAGATCATCGACATTCGTCCCGACAAACTGCTTCGTTCCTAAGGCAATTCCGTACGCGGCGGAAACGCCTATCGCCGGAGCCCCACGCACGACCATATCTTTGATACCAGCCGCAACTTCTTCGTACGACTTCAGCATCAGCCACTTCTCCTCGGTCGGCAGCAGACGTTGATCGAGCATCGCCACGCCGTCGTCGGTCCATTTAACAGGGATGATATTTAGGTTCATAATGCGAAGCTAGAATCTTACGGAATATCCCAATGGTGCACAACCACAACAGCTATGAAACTCGAACACATCTTTGACTCACTGCATGTCTCGGTCACACGACGTTGGTGGACCCAGCTTTTCACGGCATTTGTACGCTGCCTGTTGGCATTGGCGTTCATACCGCCGAGCATTCCAAAAATACTTCACAAGCCTTTCACGGGTTTGCCGGATTCGAATCCCGTCGGGCATTACTTCAACGCATTGATGGCCACAGGCTTTTATTACGAATTCATCGGCTGGTCGCAGATAATCGCTTCGGTCCTTTTACTGATACCGCGAACCTCACATATCGGGGCGTTGATGTTCCTGCCCATCATCGCGAACATTGCGATACTGACCACAGCGGTTGGTTTCAAAGGAACGTGGGTGATCACGATCCTGATGTCATTCGCAGGCCTTTGGCTCTTCTGTTGGGAATACGACCGGCTCAAACCGATCATCTTCCGGACACGAAGCGACAAGCCGTGGAAGGTCCCATACCAGTTCGTCGCGATCCCGTTGTTTTTTGCAGTTGGCGGATTAGCAATGGGCGGCATTTGGAAGCTTATCGGTCTCGGTGCTTTTTCAAATTACTTGACGATCTCTGCCGGGTTGGCTGTTGTCGGGTTGATCTTCGGGATCATCGTTGCAGTGCATTATCGCTTCATGCCTGTCGGTACACTTACGGAAAGAGAGGGATGGAAATAAAGTTTTATGACACGCATCATCGCCGTTATCGGAGATATCACGGAGCAGGATGTCGACGCGATCGTTAACGCCGCGAACTCGACATTGTTAGGCGGCGGCGGTGTTGATGGTGCTATCCATTCAAAAGGCGGGATAGCGATACTTGAAGAATGCAAAAAGATCCGAGAGGCGGAATATCCCGACGGACTTCCAACCGGCGAGGCAGTGATCACCGGAGCAGGAAGATTGCCGTCAAGATACGTGATCCATACGGTCGGACCGATCTACGGAAGACACAACGGCCAGGAAGCCGAGTTACTGGCCGCCTGCTACACGAATTGCTTGAAGCTCGCAGTGGAAAACAATGTCAAAACCCTCGCATTTCCTTCGATCTCGACAGGAGCCTTTGGATATCTCAAGAACGAGGCTGCAAAGATCGCTTCGATGGCTGTCAATTTATTTCTGAAGACAAACTCCGCCATCGACGAAGTTCGAATGGTTTTCTTCTCACAGAGTGATCTAAGTACGTTTCTAGACAGTCGCGATCTGTAACATCCTTAACATCGTAACAGTAGCTAACACGTTCTCCTGTTAGTTACAGATGTGATTTGAAACCGCAATACGGTTCGTTTATATTCGTCTGATACTTTGCCCCTATGCCGGAGGCCATGAACGATAACTCCATCCAAGCCGTACCCCAACCAGATAAAGACGTTTTTCGCACCGACTTTGATCTAAACCGAAGTCTGCCGGAGCCCTTGACCGCCCTCGATGCCATATCACGGAACTTCTATTGGTCATGGCAGCCGGAGGGCACCGCTCTTTTTCGAGACCTCGATCCTGTGCTTTGGGACAAGTGCTCGCAGAGCCCCAGGCTGCTCCTCAAGCGGATAAGCAGGCTTCGATTATGGCAGAAGGCGTGTGAGGCGGACTACCTCCGTAGACTCGAGGCGTTCGACGCTCAATTGAAGACGTACCTTTCAGATACAACAGAACTCTTCCCGTTGTCCCCCGTCCGTTCGATCGTCTATTTTTGTGCCGAGTATGGAATTCACAATTCCCTGCCCAATTACTCCGGCGGCCTCGGCATACTAGCGGGCGATCATTTGAAATCAGCGAGCGATCTGAATTTGCCCCTTACTGCGGTCGGCTTGCTGTATCGTTTCGGGTATTTTCACCAGCAGATCGGACACGAGGGTTGGCAGAAGGAAACTTACAGCGATGTGTTCCAGTCGCAGCTCGCACTGTCACCTGTGAAAGATGCGGATGGCAACCGTATTACCGTCGCGGTACATATACGCCAGCGAGAGGTTGTTGCACAGGCGTGGTTAGCCGAGGTGGGACGCATCAAGCTATACCTTCTGGACACGAACGTTTCGGAAAACGGCGAAATAGACCGGTTCATAACCGGCCATCTATATGGAGGCGATACCGAAACGCGTATCGTGCAGGAGAAGGTTCTTGGTATTGGCGGCGTCCGACTGCTGCGAAAACTTGATATTGATCCGACGGTTTACCATTTGAACGAGGGTCACGCCGCATTTTCTACGCTCGAACTTGCACGCGAGTTCCTGGTCGCAAATCCAGAGAAAGAGTTCCATGAAGCGATGGAGTTTGTTCGCTCCCATTGTGTTTTCACCACGCACACCCCAGTCGCTGCGGGGAACGATCTGTTTTCCCCGAGCAAATTGATACAGTGCTTTAGCCGCGAGTTCATCGATTCACTCAAGCTCTCAGATGACGGTTTCCTCGATCTCGGCCGCATCGATATAGAAGACGACGACGAATACTTCGGAATGACTCCCCTTGCCCTTCGAATGTGCCGCTCGTCAAATGGTGTGAGTCAAAAGCACGGCGAGGTTACACGAGAACTTTGGCTGAAGCTGTTCACCGATCTAGCCGATCCTGAAGCGGTCCCAATAACGCACGTGACGAACGGCGTGCACGCTCCTACTTGGATCGCCCCGATCTTCCAAAACCTCTATCGAGAACACATCGGGCCTAATTGGCATGAAATAATTCGAGATGCCGGTGAGTGGGGCGATGCCGTTGGCAAGATCGCCAATGACGAGATCTGGTCTCGGCACTGCATGCTAAAGAACCTGATGATCGCCTTTATACGTGAACGGACACGCACGAAAGATGCGGGCGATATTGATACGATCCACGAACACGAAGATACGAAGGGTTTATTTTCCCCGGACGTGCTTACTGTCGGATTTGCACGCCGCGTGGCCGCTTATAAACGGTGGGACCTCTTGTTGACCGACCTTCCCAGGTTGCTCCGCCTTGTCGATGACGATAAACGGCCGGTGCAATTCGTGTTCGCTGGTAAGGCCCATCCGCAGGACAATACCGCAAAGAAAATTCTCCAGGAGTTAATGAGCATCAATCACGATTCGAACTGGCAGCGGCGTGCCGTCTTTATCGAAGACTACGATCAGGAGGTAGCACGCTACCTTGTGCAAGGCGTTGATGTTTGGATGAATGTCCCCCGTCGTCCGATGGAGGCTAGCGGAACAAGCGGGATGAAGGCAGCGATGAACGGCGTCCTGAACTTTTCGATCCTCGACGGATGGTGGATGGAAGGCAGCAACGGATATAACGGATTCGTCGTTGGCAACACGGACAATTTCGACGATGACAGCGAAGCGGACGCTGCCGAAGCAAAGGCTCTTTATCGCACCTTAGAGAAAGACATCGTTCCTGCTTTCTATGACAAGGACGAAACAGGAATGCCGGTCGAATGGGTCAATCGGATGAAGAATGCTCTCGCTACGATCACTTCACAGTTTTCAAGCGACCGGATGGTCAGTGAGTACCTTTCAAAGATCTACACCGCTCCCTCATCATGACCGAACGCGAATTCACCGTCGGACAAATACGCCCGATCGAATGCGTCAAGGAGGCGTTCTCCCTCATCAAGGATGAATACTGGGTTTTGCTGGCGGTCTCGGTGGTGGGCGGCGTGATCGCAGCGATCTCGCTGTACGTGTTGGTCGGGGCCATGGTTTGCGGCATCTTTGCGTGCTATTTGCGAAAGATAGACGGCGGCCGGGTCAAGTTCGAGGATCTGTTCACTGGCTTCAGCTACTTCTGGTCGAGCCTTCTGGTAACGATCCTGATCGTCGTTCCGATTGTCGTATGGATACTAGTACTTTTTACTACGTTATATCTTCCATTGCTGGTCCAAGCCGTTGGCGGCGAAAACGCCAGCGACAATGAGATACTTAGCACGCTCGTCGTAGTGTTTGTGATCGACGTCATCGTCGCCCTTGTTATGGTTTGCTTTCACTCGCTTTTGATCTTTTGCTTTCCGTTGATCGTGGATCGCGGACTTTCGAGCTGGGATTCGATAAAATTGAGTGCCCGTGCAACGGTGCAGAATCTCGGCGGGATCGGAGGATTGATCGGCTTGAACTTCATAATGGCACTCGGGGGGTTGCTGGTGTTTTGCATCGGGGTCTATTTGGTTATTCCTCTGATGACGGCGTCGAACCTTTTGGCATACAGAAAAGTGTTTCCGAAATAATGGCTAAATTTAGATCTATCGAAACCAATGATGTGCTGGACGAGCTTTTTAAGCGTTCGTATAGCGAGCCCGTTATCATCTTCAAGCACAGCAAAGCGTGCGGCATCAGCTCACACGTAATGGAATTGGTAGATGAGGTGGGGAACGAGATAAATTTTGTCGTGGTCCAGGACGACCGTGATCTTTCGAACGAGATCGCGGACCGTACCGGCCATCGTCACCATTCACCGCAGATATTTGTGATCAAGAACGGGAAACCCGTCTATCATGCCACGCACTATGGGATCGACCCGGTAGCAATTGAGGAAGCCCTTAGCGGCGAATGACTAATAAAATACCGGTCACTTCGTTTTTGCCTTTTCCGTTATTAGTTGTTAGTTATGATCGAGCCTGTACAGATCGTCGAAGAAAGCGAGTCGGAGATCTCGATCAAATGGTCCGATGATTCCGAAACCCGTTTTACCGCCGCGGAGCTGCGGCGTGCCTGTCCCTGTGCTGGCTGCGTTGACGAATGGACGGGCAAGAAAACGCTGCAGGACACTCTGATCCCGGACGATCTCACCTTCAAACACACCTCGATCGTCGGCCGCTACGCACTGAATTTTCACTTCTCTGATGGGCACGAGACAGGGATATTCAGCTTTAAGTACCTGCATGATCTCACACCCCTGACGTAGCGTCCGGTTGAGGGCAAGTCAGTCAGTAGCACCTGCGATAGCGGGTGGTTATAGGCAATAGATGTGGAACGATATCGAAATCCCATTAGCTTACCTGATAACGTTTCGAACCTACGGAACGTGGCTCCACGGCGACGCTCGTGGCGCGACAAGCCGTTTTAGGAATAAATACAAAACCTCTCACCTACCGAAAGAAGACCAGTGGCTTGAAATAAATAAGAGTCGGTTGGCAGAGGAACCGTTTACCCTCGGTCACGAACAACGTAAATGTGTCGAAGAGGCAATTAGGGAGACTTGCAAGAAGCGGAGCTGGAATCTCCATGCTATCAATGTCCGCTCGAATCACGCTCACACCGTAGTCTGTTTTGGCTTGAAGAAACCACGTATTGCGCTAAACGCCTTTAAGGCGAATGCCACACGGGCATTACGGGAATCAGGGCTCTACCACCGTGACCGAACGCCATGGGCTGATAAAGGAAGTGAACGCTGGTTGTGGAATGAAAAAAGTGTTTTGGCTGCGATCGTATACGTGAACTTTGGGCAAGGGGACGACCCGACTGATTTTGATCTCGATCCCGAAATCGATATGTAATCTTCAACCACCCGCTACCGCAGGTGGTACTGACATTCCGTTGCGACATGTCCGCATGCGCAAGAACTTGATGTAAACTGTAGTTAATGCACGAGCGAGATATCTTCGACGAGAAGCAAGAGATCAAAAAGGCAAGCTATTCCTGCCCGTTTTGCCGTGAGCGTAACGATTATGATGTCCGCTGGATGAAGCGTACAAAAAAGAAATCGGGGCCGCGAAATTTGACCGAGCACGACCGTGCGCGCTTTGAGAAATCGCGTGATTATCTGGTTCGCATCGATGATCAGTTAATGTGCAAGAATATGCGTTGCCGGAAGCGGTTCGAAATTCCTTCTTCACAGTCTGTGGTTTTTCTCTGAAAATCGCCTCGTTCGTGGTATGCTTGGGGTACCCCCTTTTTTATTCCGAACCGATGCCAATGAACGGTAAACAGCTTGAATTCTATGAAGCGGAAACTCCGCCGGATGAGGATATGAAAAAGATAATAGATGACGAAATAGCACATGCACCGCAGGCCCCGAGCGAGTTGGAAGAACGGCTCGCCGAACACCATTCTTCTTCACCGCGTGACTCCGGTGGCGATATTGACGCCCAGTGGGAGGAGGTTAACAGCTCCGGCTCGGAGGCCGTTTTCGGCCATAACCCTACCCCCGATCAGTCGGACGTCGAAGCAAACGCCCACGCGATGGGAATCGATTTCGCCGATAACGAGCCCCTCGATTTCATTAAAAAGGTCGAGCGACGCGATGAGGAACGGTTCGAGCTTAATGAAAATTCGAAATCTACGGAAGATATGATCTGAACGCGATAAACAGTTTAAAAAAAGAGGGCCTCGGTGGCCCTCTTTTTTTATTAGCTTTCTACTTGATCAGTAGATGTTGAATCCATAGTCGAACGTAACAACCACCGACTGTGCGACGCCGTTGATCATCTTCGGCTTGAATCTGATATTACGTGCTGCAGCGATCGCCTGTTCGGTCAAACCGTGTGGTAGGCGCGTGACCGGCGTAATGCTTCCCACCGAGCCATTTGCGAGCAACGTGATCTTCAACCGAACACTTCCCTGAACATTGTTCGTGCGGGCCGCGTCGGTGTATGTAGCTTTAGGTTTCGAAATGATCTGCAACGGGGTCGTAACCGACGAACGAGTCGTAGGCGGTGGACCGCCACGGCCTCCGGCTCCATCACCTGAGCCGTCGCCATCGCCGTCACCG
>DATFEW010000413.1:0-2542 GCA_035250805.1 Pyrinomonadaceae bacterium | reverse complement strand
AGAGTTGGCCCCAACCTGTAAAGACTCAATGAGGTAGAGAATCCGGAGAGAATGGGGCGGCTAGTGGGAATCGAACCCACGACATCCAGAACCACAATCTGGCGTTCTAACCCCTGAACTATAGCCGCCATCTTGATTTTGGATTTTAGATTTTGGATTGCCGATTTCAATCCGGTTCCGAAACAATCCAAAATCCGAAATCTAAAATCTAAAATCGGAACGCCCCCGGCAGGATTCGAACCTGCGACCTACGGCTTAGAAGGCCGGTGCTCTATCCAACTGAGCTACGGGAGCATGTCAAAAAGCAATCTCTGATACTAGCGATTGGCGGGTTTCAAGTCAATGTTTAGGCCGCCGAGGCCTTTTGTTCATTGATCTTTGCAAGCATCTCGTCAAATACTTCCGACAGGTCGAGTTCGCTTGTGTCGATCACCACTGCATCATCGGCGATCATCAACGGCGAATCGGCGCGCGAAACGTCGCGTTCGTCGCGCTGGTTGATCTCGACGAGGGTTTGTTCGTAGGTAGAAAGCCGGCCCTTCGTTTTGTCTTCCTCGAAACGCCTGCGAGCGCGCGCTTCGGGCTTTGCGGTCAGGAAAAACTTGATATCGGCATCAGGGAAGACGACGCTGCCAATGTCACGGCCCTCGAGGACGCATCCACTCGGCGCCGCATTTCCGATCTCGCGCTGATGTCGTACCATCACCTTTCGGACCTCTGAATTCGTGGACACGACCGAGGCCGCCTGAGCTATTTCGAGGGTTCTGATCTCTGCGGTGACATCATCACCATCCAGGAATACCTGCAGCGAATCAGGCTCGCCGATCAATTCGATCTTGGCTCGCTCCGCAACTGCGGCCACCCTTTCCTTCTCATCAAATCCGACCTTCGCGCGCACAGACGCCAAGGCAACTGCTCGATACATCGCACCGGTATCGAGGTAGAGCAGCCCGAGCTTTTTGGCGAGCATTTTACCCAGCGTTGATTTTCCGGCACCCGAAGGGCCGTCAATGGCGATTATCATCGGTTCTTTGCTCGGAGTTCCAGCTTTAGCTGGCTCATTGGATCGTCTTTTTGATCTTCGGCGGTAGTTTATCAAAAACAAGCTGGTATGACGTTCTGATGAGGTCTTTGAGTTCAGTTGAGGTCACAGCCTTTAAATCCTCGATCGTCACCCAGTGGTAACGCGCGACATATCGCGCCGGGATAATGCCAGGACGCTCCGTCAATTCAGCGAACTTTTCAGGCGTGCATTTAACGGAGATCCCGTCGTCCTTCGAATCAACGCTCGTTACCGTAAACATTTTCTTCCCGACAGAAAAACAGAGATCCGCGCCCCATTTTACGTCTTCCGTCGCTCCCGGAAAGGACATGCAGAATTTTCGGAGTTGTTCAATGTTCATATAGTACTCCTGCAAGCGCCAAACGCGTCTCTTCAATGTTCTGGGCGGAAACATCCAGATGTGTAACCATTCGGATCAGATCCCCAAATCCGACGGTAAGGACACCTGAACGGCCCAACGCACCGACGATCTCGGCCGAGGACCTTCCCGTGCCGGAAATGTCGAAAATAACTATGTTTGTGACGACCTTTTCAACGTCAAGCTTGATTCCCGGTAATTCAACCAGGCCCTGCGCCAGCCGTTTACCGTTTTCGTGATCTTCGTGAAGTCGTTTCGGACCTTCTTCGAGCGCAATCAAACCCGCCGCCGCAAGTATGCCGATCTGCCTCATCCCACCCCCAAGACGCTTTCGCCAGATACGGGATTCCTGGATGAAATCTTTCGACCCTAAAAGAATAGAACCAGCGGGTGCGCCGAGGCCTTTTGAGAGTGTGAACATTACAGAATCGCAATCGCGGGTCAGTTCTGCTACGGAGGTGCTGAGCGCAACGGCGGCGTTGAAAATGCGCGCGCCGTCCATATGGACGGGCAATCCCACCGCGTGTGCTCTCTCGCAAACCTCGGCGCAATGTTCGGCGGTCATCACGCTCCCACCGGCAAAATTGTGCGTATTTTCGAGGCAAACAAGGCCGGTTTCGGCTTGATAATACGGTGGATCGATCTTCAATGCGGGTTCGATCTCATCCCAGGTGAGATGGCCCGAACCGTCACCGCTTTTCACAGCGCGGATCGTCACGCCGGAAATTATTGCCGCTGCGCCGAGCTCATAATTCAGGATATGTCCGCGGTCCTCGGTCACGATCTCCTGGCCCGGTCTTGTATGCACTTTTACGGCGATCTCGTTGCCCATGCAACCGGACGGTACCCACAACGCGGAGTCCTTCTCAAAAATTTCCGCGGCGCGCTCCTGCAGGCGGTTTACTGTCGGGTCGTCGCCAAAGACATCGTCGCCAACCTCGGCGTTCGCCATCGCAGCGCGCATCGCGTCTGAAGGTTGCGTAACTGTATCGCTGCGTAGGTCGATCATAGTTGATGACTCGTAAGAAATTGTTTTAACACAGTTCCCTATATCGCTGCAGCCGGGGATTGTCCCGCACCGCACCCGCGAGTATAATCGGTGCGTCTTACTTCATTCCAGG
>DATFEW010000412.1:0-11577 GCA_035250805.1 Pyrinomonadaceae bacterium | reverse complement strand
CGGGGTATCGGCCGTGCGATTAAATATGTCACACGGTACCCACGAGGATCACCTTAATAACGTCAACAATGCACGGGCGGCCGCGCAGAAGCTGGGTCGTCCGCTTGCGGTTCTAGCAGATCTTTCGGGACCCAAGATCCGAACGCGAACACTTGCGAACGGCGTTCCGGTCGTTCTTCAGGCCGGTGAACAGTTCACCATTACGTCACGGGAGATCGACGGCACGGAGCAGCAAGTGTCGACGAACTTCGCCGAGCTTCCAGGCGTAGTAAAGGCCGAGGATATCATTCTGATAGACGACGGCCATATCGAGCTTCGTGTCGAAGCCGTCAATGGAACCGAGATCGTCACAAGAATAGTGGTCGGCGGCACCCTTCAGGAACGCAAGGGTATCAACTTGCCGAATACGCACCTGCCGATCCCTTCCATGACTGAAAAAGACCACGCCGACCTTGAATGGGCGATGTCGCAGAATGTCGATTACATTGCGCTCTCGTTCGTTCGAACGGCCCAGGACTGCCGCGAGGTAAAGGAGCAGATCAAGGCCCTGAACAAGCGCGAGAATGGTCGTGCGCTGCTGGTCGCTAAGATCGAAAAGCGCGAGGCTATCGAGAACCTGGACGAGATCGTAAAAGAAACCGACGGGGTGATGGTCGCTCGCGGAGACCTTGGTGTCGAAACATCTGTCGAACACGTGCCTGTGTATCAGAAACGGATCATCGAACGAGCCGTTGCTAACGATAGATTCGTCATTACCGCAACGCAAATGCTTCAATCGATGATCGTGAACCCGCATCCGACGCGTGCCGAGGCTTCGGACGTTGCCAACGCCGTTTGGGACGGAACTGACGCTTTGATGCTTTCCGCGGAGACGGCATCGGGCTCTTATCCGGTAGAGACGATCCAAACAATGGCGCGGATCATTGATGCAGCCGAAACTATAAAACCTGAACAACTCAAGAAGCCGGTTAAATTCTCACTTCCGCCTTCGGGCAGGACCAGCCAGGCCCTCTGCAAAGCCGCAGCCTACGCGGCAAAAGAGATGGAAACTGAGAAGGTCGCCGTTTTTACTGAATCCGGAACGATGGCCCGCCGCCTTTCGAGTATTCGATCTGGCCTTCAGACCTTTGGGCTCACAACTTCTGAAGATGCGTTCAATCAATTAGCGCTGATCTGGGGTGTGATCCCGTTCTTTAATCGAGATCTGAAGGTAACGGTCGATCGGCACGCGGGCGAAGGAACAATGATGGACCTTTTGAACCCGGATACGGACAAGACCGGCGAGTTGCTGAAGGTGGGTGAAAAAACCCTTTTGGGGGCGGGCGTGGTCGAAACGGGCGAGACGATCATTATGATGGCCGGCCGTTTGTCCGGACACGGGCTCTCGAGTTCCGTGATCGTATGGACGATAGGCGCCGACATTCCAAGCCGGCGATCTCACGAATGAAACCGCGACCGCAAGTTTTCCCGCCCCCACCGCAGTGCGGATCCCATCCAGACAACCTCGTCGAGAAACCCCTCAACACGTTTTTCATAGGCCTCGTCGAGCAAGTTGCCATCGGCATCGAACTTTGTTGAGGCCTTTGGAAAATTAAGATCGGTAAACGTTACGGCAAGCCCAAGCTCGCGAACCATTGGAACCATAGCCTCGATCACCCGCGTTCCGGCCCAAGGGCCCGAGGAAACACCTACGAACGCTACGGCCTTGTGAATGTATTCCTTCAGCAGCAGATCCAAGACGGACTTTAGTACTCCAGGATAGCCGTGATTATATTCGGGTGTTACTATCACGAGTCCATCTGCCTTAATGATCGCGTCGCGCCATTCAGGGAAAAGGTGCGAGATCTTCGTTCCGTAATTATCAATGGGAAGATCAAAGTCGCGCACATCAAAATACATCGGTTCTATGTCATCACGCGCCTGCATTTTGGAGAAGACCCATTTTGCTGCTGCTTCACTGGCCCGGTTTTGCCGATTTGTACCCAGTAGCAGCGGAATGATGAGCTTTTCTTCAGGCATGATTTAGTTCGGCCTCAACAATTTGAGCGCGGTGGCGACGCCCGGATCGTTCTCAAACGTAAATGTGTCCCATTCCGCGTGGGCCTCAACGTCGGGTTTCACTCCGCGTTTCTCCCAGTTGATCTTCGATCGCAACGGCTCAAATCTCTCTGTTGCTATATATGCCAATGACCCATCCGAAAAAGTGTGCGGGCGCATCGTTTCGACATTGCCCTTTGAGGTCTGGCCCACTATTCTCGCTCGACCGAGATCCTGCAATACTCCTGCAAATACCTCTGCATAACTTACTGTGTCGTTGCCGATCAAAACGATCAACGGGACCTTCTGAGAGTTTCGCACCGGCTTTGCCGGGATTTCCAACGGCCGTTTCCCATTTCGGCCCACGAAATGACCCACCGTGCCCGATGTAAAAAACCCAAGTGTAGCAGTGAGCACGCCGCTGCTCCCCCCGCCGTTCATACGGTTATCGAGGATAAGCCCGTCGAGCATGCCTAAACTCTCCAGGGCCTTCTTGAGTTGATCTGGAATCGTTTCATCCAAAAACGACGGAATGAAAATATATCCAACGCGCGAACCGTCCTTCGTCGGAACAAGACGGGCGACAACAGGCTGGGGTGACGTAACACGGTATCGAATTATCGAAATAGTTCGAGCGGGTTCGCCCGGTGTTTGAACCTCGAAGACGGCCGATGAGCATTCGGGCCCGAGTGTTCTGTACATGTGAACCTGCCCATTTTCGACCAAAGGAAATCCGTCAACGGTGATGATACGGTCGTGCATCTTCAGGCCGTTTCGCTCCGCAGGTGAATCGGGGACAACTGCGGTTATCGAAACCATTTTACTTGACGTGATCGGCCGCGCGAATACGCCGAGACCCACGAAAGAGTTCTCGCCGGATCGGAGGGTAATCAGCTCAACCACTTGTCTCGGTGTTAGAAAATTGGAGTGGTCGTCGCCGAGGCTTTTCACAAGGTTGGCCATCTCCCGATAGAATACCTCGGTCTCAAGACCATCCTCTATTCTGCCGCGGATGGGGTCAACGACTCTCGGCCAATATCTCCCGTTAAAATCAGGATCGATGTATGCGGTTTCTATCGCATTCGAAAGCTGGTGAAAAACAGTGAGCTGCAGACCTTTTGATATCGGCCGGTTCGGCATTTCCGGCCCAGCGAGCTTCGCGACCATCTCTGAGGCTGGAACCTTGGTGATCGGCCTTCCTTGGCATGCCGGCGGAATGTACGTAGGTTTTGGAGCATCGGGCGGCTGTGCCGTACTTGGAAGGGGTAATAGGAGCACCGAGACAGATACGATTCTCAAAACGCGGTTGCTCATAAGTTTGGGCATCTCGAACCGGCTTCAACGCCAATCAGGTGGAGTCACCGGCCGGTAAACAACCTCTCCGTTCTCGTGAACGTAGTGTCCTTCCCAGTTTGGGCGGGTGACTCCGATCTGCTTGGTATCCGTGGCGCCCGGCGCCTCCGGGTATAAGGCTTTCCAGTCCTCGCCGAAAAAGAACCAAAGAGAATATACGCACGCTGCCGTTCCGATCGGGATGTTCATAGAGCCCAAAACGGCGGCGACGATACTCGCGATCCGTGCCCAGGATCTCCGATTCTTCAGCCCATAATATGCAATAAAGTTTGGCGAGATAAGAGCAAGGTTTATCAAAAGAATTACTGAAAAGAAGCCGGCGAACAGCAGTGCCGGAAACCCGTCATCCGGCGGTGCGGCCACGAACATAGCGATAAGAAAGCCAAAAACAAGCAAAAGCATTGCACCCTGCAGAATGCCGTTGGCAAGAAACGCCCAGGAAATGTATTTGTTATGCTCCTCGGCAGTCATCGAATTAGTCTAATGCCGGCCTGGTGTAAGTTGCTCGGCTTATACGACAAGAATAACAAATTGCAAGCTCGGAACCCCCGCACAACAGAAATGACCAAACCGTCTCCCTTTTCAGATATTCGGCTAACGCCTGGAACGGCGTCGCCTCGATCTGTTGCCGCCCAAAAGGTCGTGCCGCCCCGAGATGTTGAGCGTGGGATTGATCTGTTTCCAAAGATCCAGCGTCCTGAGTTTATCAAGTGACAGAAACCCCCGCCAATCGACGTTATCGCAGCTTGTAAGCCCGCAGGACGCAGAAAGCGTGATCTTGAGATTCGGGGTTTTGTACAGATGTATACTTGCTCCTATTCGTCTGTATCCCATGTCAGCGCTAAGGAAATGAAGATCCACGTTCGTCTTCACCCACTCAGGAACGGGTATGATCGACTTGAGGATCAATTCGCTAGCCGTATGAAATCCGATGTTCGGCGTGAGCGACACATTGCCGTTTTCATCGAGCATTTCGATCCCGACCTCATCGATATGAACCTTGCAGAGGTTATCCTTAGGATTCGACCCCAGGATAACCGCTATGTGTAAGGCCTTCAGATTGACCTTCAATGCTTCGGCAAAATACCCGCTGAACTGCTGGTCCAATTGCGGCGCGTTCAGTAGGCTGGGTTGGGCGTCGGCGACACGAAGCGCATGGTCCGTCAGAACAAATCTCCAGGGCTCGCGATAGCCGATCCCTTTCGACGCCATTAGAGAAGCATTGTGGGCCCAATGTTCCTTGAAATCGGAAGGACTGACACCGCCCTTCATAAACGCTTTTTCGGTTCCAATCTTTGCCGCATCGAGGCATTTTAGAAATGCGTCAACATCCTTCACAACGAAGTCCATGCCGTCGAGTGTGTTCTTTCTTACCTTTATCTGCCAGCTGAAGGGATCATCGAGGAAATAGGACTTAAGCTCGATTTGCGGCGTAAGATCGAGAAACCTGGCGTTTATCGCTTTGTATACGTCTGATGTTACCGCCTCTAATACAACTTGTGACATTTTTCGCACTCCTGCACCAGCAAGCTCACTTGAATATGACGTTTAGCCAGATCGTTATTTGCGCGCAGCAGACGCCAGTATACATCGTCAAGTGGTACCGATGGGACTGAAGCTGCTACGCCCGAAACTTTTAGTCGGCGTTAAGGACCTGGGTCACAGTTTCCTTTCTAATATTCTTGCGTTTGTTGTATTCGGCAGGTGTGGTCTGGGGGTCGCGCCATGCATCGAGGTGGCCAACCTGGTGAACGCATTGAATAGTGCACGTCGGAGCGCACCATTTTTCGGTCCAATACTCGCGTTCCATGTCAGCGCGAGTGTATTCAAGAAGAGGAATTCCCGGTGTTCCCCGCTGCTGCGAACACCAATTCACAGTACCGAACTCGTCGATATAGAGATATCGAGCACCCGCACGGCAGCGCCATTCGTATTCGCCCCCATCCACAAGTTCATCCTGAAACCAATTCCAGCGAGCGTAGGACCGCGCTCCTTTGGACTTGATCTCCTTGTAGACCTCTTTCTCCCTCGGAGTGAGACCTTTGTTCAGACCCATTTCGTCGTGGATCACTCCTACGGTGGATGAGAAGCCTAGCTCTCTCGCACGATTCGCGATGATCAACGCCTCATCAGGATTCGCCACGCCGCCGCCGACAACTGAGTTAATATTGACCTTGAATTTCGCATGATCGCGAAGATTCACGAGCTTCGCCTCGAGAACCTTGAGGCTCTTTTTCGAAACATCATCGGGAGTGACATTGTCGATTGAAATTTGTAGATAATCCAGGCCTGCCTCGTTAAGCTTCTTGATCTTATCAACCTGAAAATAATAGCCGTTCGAAATGAGCCCGGCGATCATCCCGTGATGGCGAATACGTGCGATGATCTCGTAGATCTCAGGATGCATCATCGGTTCGCCGCCCGAGATGGTGATCACGGAAGAGCCGAATTCGGCCAGCTTGTCGATGCGTTCGAGCATCGTGTCAATCGGGACCGGGTCTGACGTTTTGTCGTATTCGTTGCAGTAGGTACACGACAGATTACACCGCCGCATCGGGACGATGTGCACCAGCACGGGATGTTTCGTCGAGGCGAACGCCCGCACTGTGTGCCGCACCCCGCGTGTAAACCTGCTGAAACTGCTTGCCTTGGGCATAGGGTTCGGAGATCCAGCTTTAGCTGGCATTCTCGCATCAAGTGCTTGATTATAAGGGCTGGAAACAGCCTTTACAATATCACGATAGGAAAGGCTTCGGCCGTGTGTCCGAAGCCTATTTTGCTGATCCTCGCCGAGTCCTCAGCTCTTTATGATCTTCGTACCGTCCGGCAGCTTGATCTGGAACTCGGATTTATCAACCCGTACATTCTTCTGCAAGTTCGTCAAAAGAACGGTTGTTGAATCGTTATTCTTCTCGATCACCTTCGATTGAACCGGCATACCATTACCGTCAACCCATACCTCTGCCAATTTGTAGCTTGTGGGGGTCTTTGGAGTCATTTGCAGATGCCAGGTCTTGGTACCATCTTTAACCGATTCTTCGCCGAGATATGTCACTGTATAATTCTCTTTTAATTGGGCACGAGACATATTCATGAATGCGAGCGCGCCGCCTGCCTTTGCATTTCCTTTGGCGCTGTCAGTGCTGCCGGTATATGCCTGATTCAGAGCAGGCCGATGGATAACATACTGCTTATTCACTACTGAAAGAGACTCTTTGGGCCTGGCCCAGTCAATTCGTACAAGCGGGTTTCGTCCTTTTTGAGGAAGGTAGGCGACCCTACCATCGTTGGTGTCCTGCGCTCCGCCGAGTTGGGCATTCTCCTTCACCATTGTTACATTTGCGCGAAGGGATGTTAGTGCCTTGTTATGCGCGTCCATACGATTGAGGATCTCGTTGATAATGCCCTGCGCCGAGGCATCGGTTGCCGCCGCAGCAAAAATAAACGCCGCGAAGGTGACCGGAAAAATACGGATAAAAGTTGATCGTTTCATAAAAAAGCTATCTTATCTCGACCTCGTAAACCTTTTCGCCGCTTGGATCTGTGGTCTCCTTCCAACTTACTATCTCCGTCATACCATCACCAGTTATCTCTCGGACCCGCTTCTCCAGCGAACTCATGTCGACTGAAACCTCGGTGACTTTGACTATAACCACGTTGGTTCGGGTTGCAAGCGATCCGCTTCCAACGAACCACGATTTCGGGGTCAAAAAAATAAAGGCAACGATCGCGAGGCAGAAAATAACGTACACGGAAGTCTCGCGGCTGTAGTTCCAAAGAAGAAAATTCTTCAGCTTGCCCATTTTTTAAGCGCTTTCAATATGTCCGTCGCGCATTCTAATGATCCGTGAGCAAACGGCCGCCGCTTCCGGGTTGTGCGTGATCATGATGATCGTCTGCTGAAACTTTGTGTTCAGCTCGCGGAACATTTCGAGCACAATGGCCGAATTCTCTGAATCGAGATTCCCCGTAGGCTCGTCCGCCAGAATAATGGCGGGATTGTTTATTATCGCACGAGCGAGCGCGACCCGCTGCTGTTCGCCTCCCGAAAGCTCGAGCGGCTTATGCCGCATTTTATCTTCAAGCTTCAGAAGACCCAAAACCTCACGCCTGCGCGCCGCGCTGCCTCCGCCGTTGCCGGTGTGGATCTTTTCGGCAAGCTTTAGGTTACCGTCTGCCGTAAGCGTCGGGAAAAGATTAAAACGCTGAAATACGAACCCGATCTTTCGCCGCCTAATATCTGTTCGTTTCGCATCGGAGACCTTTGAAAGGTCTTCGCCGTCGATATAAATCGAGCCGCTCGTGGGTGACAGCAGGCCGCCGAGAAGATGAAGCAGCGTCGATTTTCCGCAGCCTGACGGGCCCATTATCGCAACGAACTCGCCCCGTTCCACATCAAGCGATACGCCCCGCAACGCAGGAATGTCCAGCTTTCCGATCTTATAGGTTTTCGAAAGATTATTGGTCTGGAGGATCACGCTGTTTGACGACATTTAATGCTGAACTCTGGTGGTCGCGTTTGTGTTTGTGGGCCTTGGCTGTCCGGCCGACAACTCCTGAAGCTTTTTATCCAGGTCTAAAACCTCAAGCTCCCACGTGTTCTGAAGCACGAAGGCCGTCGGCGGATACGTCTGTCCGATCGCAACATCCTCGGGAGTTTGATACCGAAGCCGCATTGAATACTTTTCCTGCGGGCGCGTCACAGATATTTCGAGAGGCAGATTCTTGTATTCACCGCCGTTGGTCAGATTCCCTTCGCGGCCGTAAATAATATCAGAAGAGATCTCCCCCTTAATGTCGAAGATCTGCTGGCGGGCCAGGCGGATCTTTCCAACCCGGTCAAACCAGAAACGCCGCATGATCTTCATTGTGCCGTCACTGGCGCGAGCGAATTCGTCCAACAGATAGTAACCCCGCGTAACCTTTCTAAGAGGCGATTTCTTATTCTGTGTGACATCTTCTTCGAGCTGGAATATCGTACTGTGGGTATAGAGATTGGCCGGGTCGATAGGCCGGACCAACATCGCATCAGTGAAATGCTGCGGCCGAAGATTCGCAAAAGCATTTACGTGTTGCACCGCGAGGGTGTCGCCATTCGCAGCATCAAGGTTCTGCTGCAATTTAGAATAGTCCGCACTGTTCGTTCCCATGACGAACTTCTTATATTTCCCGGTTCCGCCGTCTTGAAGAATTGCGACCCTGAATTTTTCACCGTCCGAGGTCATCTGAGCTACGTCGGATTTCACGACCGGCACCTGCACCTTCATGAAAATATTTGCCGGACGCTGGACAACGACCTCGCCATCGGCTTCACGGTACACTTCTTTGCTGCCGAACTGGGCGAACGAATTATCTTCGAACTTTAGATACATTTTCGCGCGCATCGACGCGACGCGCGCAAAACGATCGACCTCGTCCTGGAGTTCCTTCAGCTCTGCGGTTTCGGATCTTAGAAGTGTTGGCGTCGGGCTCTCCTTCTTAACAGATAGACAGCCTGCCGAGAAAACGGTCAACAAAACGACGCAAACCAGTATTATTTGTCTGTAACTCAACAAAAACATCTCGAGTTCTGATGTGGGATTAGCAGCGTTTGTTGTATGTCATCCCGTGTTCCGCCGGTTGCTGTCCAAACGCCAAATGTTAGATATTAGCACGCAAATCTCCGCTGACCTAGCTCCAAAAAACGAAACGGCAATTGGGAAAACACCGCCCAACTTTGCCGTTTTATCAAAACTTTAACACCGCACTACGGCGTAAATACGCCAATAGTACGCGTAAAATAGTCCTGCATTGTGTAGGCAAACATAATGCCAAGCCAGAAGAAGCTGGCCACTGCGGAAAGCCATATCATCTTTGGACTCCAGTACACATGCATGAAGAAAAGCATTACGCACGTCATCTTGGTGAACGCGATCACTAGGGCCAAAAGCGTATTCGCGCCTGGAAAGATCCAGTCCAGGTCGATCTGCGCAGCGAAGTAAGTGAGGATGGTGCCGACCACCAGCACCGCAAAAACCAGCAGATAACCGGGGATCTTAATGTGTTGTTCGTCGTGATCTAATCCCATAAATTGTCAATGCATAAAATGCCTTCCCAATAAATAAAGAAGCGGGAACAGGAATATCCAAACAATATCTACAAAGTGCCAGTAGAGGCCGGACATTTCGACCGGCGCGTAGTACTGAAAACTAAAATCACCGCGCCATGCTGCGAACAAAAGCCACGACATGAGCCCAAGGCCGACGATCATGTGCAAGGCGTGCAGGCCCGTCATCACAAAATACAGATAATAAAAGATACGGACCTTATCACGAAACTTGTCGGCGTCGATCTGTCCGGTCGAAGGGTTGTAGTATCCGACCTTCTCGGATTCGGTGAGAATTCCCTCTTCCTCCGCCATCTTCGCAAGCGAACAATCCTTAAACTGAAACTCACCTTTTGGATTTACGTAGACGTGCTCGGTGTGCTCCCAACAAGGCGCTGTTGGTTTATGCTCTTCAACCCCCGGAGGTGTTTTCTTGTTCCAGCCGGTAACAGGTACGAGGCCGTGGTTGTACTTGTCGGTGTATTCGATCACCTTGACGGCAAGAAAGGTTGCGCCGAACACCATGGTGAGCAGGATCATGATCACCTGCATATTTCGTCTGTTCTTTTGAGCAAAGAAAACTGTTAAGGCCATCGTCAGGCTGCTGACGATAAGTACCAGGGTGTTCAACCCGCCCCAGAACGCGTCGAGATGATTACTGCCTGCGGCAAAGGCCATCGGGAATTTCCAGCGAAACACTAGGTACGCCGAAAACAGCCCGCCGAAGAACATGATCTCCTGCACGAGGAACATCCACATACCGATAGACACGGACTCCTCTTGCTGGCCCATGTCTTCGAACTGATGTTGGAGTCCGGGTTCGTGGTAATGAAAATGACCTGTGTCTTCGTGTGACGCCATATACTCTAAACGGAAGCCGTTGGCTGTATTTGCCGTCTTGCTTCCTCGATATCAAGTCCGCTGTCTTCGCCGAATTCGTACGCCTCCCATGTGACGACCGGCATCTTTTCAAAATTCTCGGTCGGCGGCGGCGAGCTTGTTCGCCATTCGAGTCCGGGCAGCATCCAGGGGTTGTCACCCGCAGCCCGACCGGCGATAAGCGAGTGAGCGAGGTACACAACCGGCATAATAAGTCCCACGCCGAGGACCGACGCGCCGGCTGTCGAAAAAATATTCAGGACCTGCATTTCTTCAGGGTACGATGCATATCGACGCGGCATTCCGAGGTATCCGAGAATGAACTGTGGGAAGAACGTAAGATTGAAGCCGATAAATACGAGCATCGCAGAGATCTTGCCCCAGAACTCGGAGTACATCTTACCGGTCATCTTCGGCCACCAATAATGAATACCGCCCAGGTAAGCGATCACCTGTCCGCCGACCATCACGTAATGGAAATGAGCGACGACAAAATAAGTATCCGTGAGATGAACGACGAGGCCGATCGCGCCTAGGAACAAACCCGTCAACCCGCCAATAAGGAACAGGCCCATGAAGCCGATCCCGTAAAGCATGGGTGTATCAAACGAGATCGAGCCCTTATACATCGTCGCGGTCCAGTTGAACATCTTGATCGCCGAGGGAACCGCCACGACCATCGTCAGGAACGAAAAGACGAGTCCCGCATAGATCGACTGACCACTGACGAACATGTGATGGCCCCACACAAGGAAACCAAAAACAGCGATCGCGATGCTGGAGAACGCGATGAACTCGTATCCAAAGATCTTCTTCCGCGAAAAATTCGAAATCAGTTCGCTGATCACGCCCATGCCCGGCAGGATCATGATGTAAACGGCCGGGTGCGAATAGAACCAGAACATGTGCTGGAACAGGATCGGGTCGCCGCCGATCGACGGATCGAATATCCCGACGCGTGCGAACCGCTCGATCGCGAGAAGCAAAACTGTAATCGCGATAACGGGCGTTCCGAGGATCATTACCAGACTCGTCGCATACTGTGCCCAGACAAACAGCGGCAGGCGAAACCATGTCATACCCGGGCATCGCATCGTATGGACTGTGACTATAAAATTCAATCCGGTCAGGATCGACGAGAATCCGTTGATGAAAATACCTAGCCCAACCGCCATCACGTACGAGTTAGAATAGGTTGTGCTGTATGGCGTATAAAACGTCCA
>DATFEW010000390.1:0-3711 GCA_035250805.1 Pyrinomonadaceae bacterium | reverse complement strand
AGCCGCGATCGCAAAGCTCTACTCATCACGCTGCGCAGAACGCGTCTCGTCCAAAGCCATTGAACTCTTTGGCGGCTACGGCTACGTGAAAGACTATCCGGTCGAAAAATTCTGGCGCGACTCGAAGATCGGCGCGATCTATGAGGGGACTTCAAATATGCAGCTTCAGACGATCGCGAAACTGATAACCTCGAAGAAGTAGCAGTTTTCAGAAACTTGGCGACGTATGAAACGGTGTCCCCAGTGCAGGCGCACGTATACAGATGAATCGCTGAATTTCTGTCTGGATGACGGCGTAACACTTTTGGACGGCCCGGGCGCGGATACGCAACCGACGCAGATCCTGTACGATATTCCGCCGAACGAAGCTCCGACGCGCAATCTCGGCGGGACCACGAACGAACAAAGCCCCACCGAAAGAGCAACCGCGACGCGCGGCACATCAAGAGTTTCTCCGAATGCGAAGATAATGATCGCCGCGGGACTAATAGCCGCCGTCGTGTTCGCGATCGGCGGATATTGGCTTCTCAAGGACGATTCAAGCCGACAAATAACTTCGGTCGCTGTAATGCCCTTTTCGAACGGCAGCGGCACTCAGGATGCCGAATATCTCTCCGATGGCATCACAGATTCCCTAATAAACAACCTTTCGAAGATCCAGGGCCTGAATGTTAAGGCCCGCGCTACGGTGTTCCGCTACAAGGGCCGTGAAGTCGAACCTGCCGTGCTTGGAAAAGAGCTTGCGGTAAATGCGGTCTTGAACGGGCGGGTTGTTCAACGGGGCGATGATCTCTCTATCTACCTGTCGCTTGTTGATACGAATACCGGCGATCAGATCTGGGGCGAGGGATACGAACGCAAGCTCACGGACCTTGTGTCACTGCAAAAAGAGATCACACGGGATGTCTCGCAGAAGCTTGAATTGCAGCTTTCCGGGGCTGATGTCCAACGCGTCACAAAAACCTATACGAATGATCCCGAGGCGTATCAGCTTTATCTGCGGGGCCGTTACAGGATCTTGAAATCGAATCTGGTAGACGTAGAGGCGAGTATCAAATACTTTCAGCAGGCGATCGACCGCGATCCTACATATGCGATGGCTTATGTGGGATTGGCCGACGGGTACCGTGCTCCGGTCGCCGAGCGGCTTCCGTCCGACGCCCTATCAAAGTCCAAGGCAGCTGCTCAGAAAGCGCTCGCGATCGACGACACGCTCGCTGACGCCCACGCCGTATTAGGATTCATTATTTTCTGGTACGAGTGGAATTGGGCGGCGTCGGAGGCCGAGCTAAAGCGCGCCATCGAGCTCGATCCGAAAAACGCCGATGCTCATAATTTTTACGCCCATTTACTTTCGAACACCGGAAGGCATGAGGAAGCACTTTCCGAAGCGAAGCTCTCGCGCGAACTTGACCCGCTGAACTTGCGGGCCTGTGCACTCGAGGGCCAGTTCTTGATACATGCAGGGCAGGTCGACGCGGGGATCGCCCGTTTGAAAGCGACACAAGATCTCGACCCGAACCACTGGATGGTGCATCTTTTTTTGACAAGCGGTTATATCGAGAAGGGCATGTTGGAGGCGGCGATCGAGGAAGGGCGAAAGACCGTCGAGATCAATCCGCACAGTCGTTCGTTCTCCTATCTTGGATACGCTCTTGCCAAAACGGGTCGAGGGGCTGAGGCTCGCGAAGAGCTCAACAAGATCCTTGCCTTGAGCAAAGAAAGGTGGGTCTCACCATACAGCACAGCACTTTTATACAACGCCCTTAACGACCGCGAGCAGTGTTTCACGTGGCTTGAAAAAGGCTTGGCGGAGCGCGATCCGCGTATGGTCTTCTTGAAGGTGGAACCGAAATGGAACAACCTCAGAGGCGATCCGAGATTTCAAAAAATAATGAAAGCGGTCGGCTTTTGATAAACACTAGTTTCCGTCCACCTTTTTCTTGGAGTTGAATGTAAATATCGCCACGCGCCGATGCGCACGTTATTCTTCGAACGTAATGTCCGAACTCTCTATTCGACAAGCAACTACCTACGACGCAAAGCTGCTCACCGATCTCGCATACACGACATTTTGGGACGCGTTCGCGCATCATCCGAAAAACGCTCCGGATGATCTTGCGCATTACATGCGTCAGGCATTCAGTCTCGAAAAGATCGCCGCAGAGTTGACCGAGCAGAACAACATTTTTCTCATCGCTGAACTCGGTGACGAAACCGCAGGGTATTCGAAGATCATCATCGAGAACATCGAGCCGGGAATCACCGCAGAGCGGCCGGTCGAGCTTTCGCGCCTCTATTCTCATCAAAAATATCTCGGCCAGGGCGTTGGCCAGATGCTGATGGAGGCGTGTTTCGAACGCGCGAAACAAGAGGACCGCGACGTTATGTGGCTCGGCGTGTGGGAGTACAACCCGCGGGCTCAGCGGTTTTATGAGAAGAACGGGTTTCGAGTTGTCGGGAAGCACACGTTTCAACTCGGATCGGATCCGCAGACAGATCTCCTGATGCAGAAAGAGATTTGAACCGCCGAGACGCAGAGACGCAGAGGAAAATCTAAAGACAAATTCACGATCAAAAGGATGGATTGCCTGACCATAAGAATCGCATCCGGTTAATCGGGTCTTTCCTGTTTCAAAAAAACTCCGCGTCTCCGCGTCTCTGCGGTAAACATTGCGTTTCTCTTGCAAATGCGATATTGTTGCATGTGTGCGACAGATAACGAACCCACCAAATCCATATAACAAATACTCAGCTGAGTACGTAGGCGAGCCACCGCCGACCAAGCTGGAGATCTTCGAAGAAATCGCCACAAAAAAGGTGATCACCAAGGCCTTTGCATCGGATTGGGAGGGCGGATGGCGGTACACGGTCAACTGTTATCGCGGATGCGTACACGGGTGCACGTACTGTTTCGCTCGGCAGTATCACGAGTTTCTGGGATACGGAGCGGGGACTGATTTCGAGACGAAGATCGTTGTGAAGCCGAACGCGCCACAGATCCTTCGCGAGGAGCTTAAGAAGACGCGGAACAAAATGCCGCATCTTGATTTCTCCTTCGCGACCGATCCGTACCTCCCGCTTGAGGCAAATTACGAGCTGACACGAAAATGTCTCGAGATCTGTGCTGAGTTTCGCGTGCCAGTCGGCGTTATTACAAAGTCGCCGCTTGTGATCCGCGATATCGACGTCTTGAAGAAACTTGAGGTAATCGTCTTCTTTTCGCTGCCGTTTCTGACCAAAGAGAAATCGAACCCATTTGAGCCGTACACACCGGTTCCCGAAGCCCGTTTTCGAGCGATGAAGACATTAGCTGACGCCGGTATTGAACTGGGTATTGGTATTGCTCCCGTGATCCCGGGCTATAACGAATCGGACATTCCTGGGTTGCTGGAACGTGCGAAGGAAGCCGGCGCAAAGCGGGCGTTTATGTCAATGCTTCACCTGGATACGGATTCGATCGAGGAGTATTTCGTCCAGAAAATGCACGAGCGGCTTCCAGAAACGCGTGTGAAAAAGATAATCAACACGATGAAGCGTGAACGGGGCGGCACGCTTCGGCATCGTTCCTATGCCGAGCGGAGTACCGGACGAACCGAGCAATGGGAAGTAACAAGAAAGCTTTTCGATTTTCACGCAAAGCGGCTCGGATTTCGGCAGCATGAAGAGGCCGCGGAAACTGAGGCTGCCGGCGCGATGCCAAAACAACAA